>CAZXDB010000007.1:0-68803 GCA_964639465.1 uncultured Bifidobacterium sp.
CACGAAACGTAAAAGGCGGATCCTCGTCCTGACCGAGCTTTGCGTAACTGAAAATGCCCCCCAAAAGCAACACCACCATCAGGTAACGAATAAACGGTATGTGTTCCAACGCCCAGCGCGAGAGATTGAGCCGCTCTTTCATGGCGCCGTTCCTTGACGGGTCGCCGCGACGGCTTCACCCAGCACGGTCACTTTCTGCCCTTCACGCAACAAATTGACACCTGCGGTAACAACGGTCTGCCCCGGCTCCAGACCGGACAAAATCATGATTTCATGGCCAACGGCACCCGCGACCTCGACCAAGGTCAATCGGACAGCACCCTGATCAACGACCCAAACAGCGGTCTTTTCCTGGTGATTGAAAAGTGCCGTCATTGGCAGGCGAATGCCAGGCAAAGCATCACTTGCGAACGAAACAGTGGCCGTCATCCCCAACTGAATTTCACTACCCGCTTTCGGAAGTGCGATCTTTGCCGTAAAGGTTCGGGTCGCGGGGTCCGCAACCGGAGACAGTTCGCGCAGTCGCCCATCCAGGGCCAGTTCGGGATTAGCCCAAGTACGTACCGTCACATCGCTGACGCGCTTGAGTTTTGTGACCTGGTCCTCCGGAATACTTACCCTGACTTCCTTTTCGCCGGTACGGGCAATACGAATCACCGGCATCCCCGGCGCGACCACCTGTCCGACTTCAGCGTCAATGCCGGTCACCACGCCATCGGCGTCCGCGAACAAGCTGGTGTAACTGCTCTGATTCGCCTGGACTCTAAGCCCCACGGTGGCCTGCTCATGCCCGGCCAGTGCGGCCTTGTAGGCCGCTTCCTTGGACTCCAACACCGCCTGGCTGACAAAATTTTTCTGGCGCAGCTCACGATAGCGATTCAATTCCGACTGCGCCAGCGCCAGCGTACTGTCCGCTGCACTAACTGCGGCTTTGGCTTGCGCCTGTGCGAGCTGAAAATCGCTGGCATCCAGCTGCATCAAGATCTGACCGCGTCTGACGGTGCTGCCTATGTCAACCCGACGCGCGGTCACTTTGCCGGCAACCCGAAATCCCAGCTGCGACTCATACCGCGGCTGCACTTCACCCGCGAGCTCGACGGTATGTCTTGCGCCAGTCGGCGCGACCACGATGGCACGCACCGGGCGAATATCTTCGACCTTCGCTGGCTCATCCGAACAACCTGCGATCTGCAGCGATAGAAACAAGGCTATCAGGGTGGGCAGACATGTAAAAAGCGATAACGGTTTCTGGAGCAGCACGGATTTTCCTTTAGTATTCGACCTGCCAACAAAGCAGGCTTGGTGAGCTTATGTCATCAGTTTGCCGGCCACCCGGCGGCCTCCCGCACGACCACAGAATGGGATGAGAGGCTGCACATGTCTGGATTTTTTGGGGTGTTTTGATTACTGACCCAAAGGTTAGTAATTATAGCGAAGGAATATTCCAAGTTTGAAATTGCTGAAACTGTCGACCGAAAATAACTGATGTCCAACGCCCACTACGAGAATTTCCCGGTCGCCTCCCCACTGCTGCCGAAATCGATGCGCGCCCCCGTTCGGGTGATCTATGCCTTCGCACGCAGCGCCGATGATCTGGCTGATGAGGGCGATGCGCTGCCGGCTCAGCGCATCGCTGCACTGATGGCCTACGAAGCCGAACTGGACCGCATCGACCGAGGCGAAGCCCCCGAGACACGCCTCTTTCAGCAAGTCGCCGCAACCCTCGCCGAACACTCTCTGGAAACTCGCTACCTGCGCGATCTTTTATCCGCTTTTCGGCAAGATGTTCAGCAGAACCGTTACCCTAACTTTGAACTTCTGCTGGATTACTGCCGACGCTCAGCCAACCCAGTCGGACGCATCATGCTCAGCCTTTTTGGAACGACCAGTGACAGCGCATTTCGTCAAAGCGATGCCATTTGCACCGCACTGCAAATCATCAATTTTCTCCAGGACGTACGCATCGATTGGGCTAAATCGCGCATCTACTTACCCCAGGAAGATTTGCAGCGCTTTGGCGTAACCGAGCAGCAGATCGCCGGGCAACACGTCGACGATCGCTGGCGTACATTCATGGCGTTTGAAGTACAGCGGGCGCGCGCACTCATGCTGGAGGGCGCGCCCTTAACCCTGCAGGTCGAGGGCAGGCTGGGCTGGGAGCTGCGGCTGATCGTCCAGGGCGGTTTGCGCATTCTCGAGAAAATCGAGGCCGTCGGTTACGATGTCTTTCGATTCAGACCCACGCTGGGAAAGACCGACTGGCTGCTCATGTTTTGGCGCGCTTTAAAAAAATACAACCTGACCCAATCAAAAGAATGACCCCCGAAGCTTACTGCCAGCAAAAAGCCGCTCAGAGTGGATCGAGCTTCTACTACAGTTTTCTGTTCCTGCCGCCGGAGCGCCGGCAGGCGATCACTGCCTTATATGCCTTTTGCCGCGAGGTCGATGACGTTGTTGACGAAACCAGCGATCCGGCACTCGCACAAAGCATGCTGGCCTGGTGGCGCAACGAAGTGGGACAAATGCTGGCGGGTCAACCCAATCACCCTGTCACTAAGGCACTCCTGCCGCATTTGAAAACCTTCAGCATTCAGGGGCAACATCTGCTGGCCGTGATTGATGGCATGGAGATGGATCTGACCCAGACCCGTTATCTGGACTTCATCGCGTTGGAACGTTACTGCTGGCACGTGGCGAGTGTCGTGGGCATCATGTCGGCCAGCATTTTTGGCTACACCGATCCGCGAACGCTGCAATATGCGGAAAAGCTCGGCCTCGCGTTTCAGCTGACAAACATCATCCGTGATGTCGGTGAAGACGCGCGCCGGGGCCGTATCTACTTGCCAGTGTCGGAGCTGCAGGCGCATAAGGTACCCGCCTCCGAACTGCTCAATGCCACGCACAGCGATCGCTTCGTCGAACTGATGCGCTTTCAAACACGACGCGCACAAACCCTGTACGACGAGGCGATGGCTCTTCTGCCCACGACAGACCGCCGCGCACAGCGGGCCGGCCTGATCATGGCGGCAATCTATCGCGCGGTTCTGGATGAAATCGAGCGCGATGGTTTCCGCGTGCTAGATCACAAAATTTCACTCACGCCCTTACGCAAGCTATGGCTGGCGTGGAAAACCTGGATCAGAGGCTGATGCACAAGTCCTCGGTCGCCATCGTAGGCGCCGGCTGGGCGGGCTGTGCGGCAGCGGTCGAGCTGACGCGGCGCGGAGCCAGCGTGACCTTGTTCGAAGCCGCACGCACGCTGGGCGGCAGAGCGCGTCGCGTCGATCATCACGGTGCCACACTCGACAATGGTCAGCATATTTTGCTCGGCGCCTACCGCGACACGCTTCATCTGATAAAAACCGTGGGTCTGCGTCCTGCCGAGGCGCTGCGACGTCTGCCCCTGCAAATGCGCTATCCATCCAATAGCGGCGGCATGGACCTGGTCGCCCCCCGACTACCCGCCCCGTTTCATCTGGCCTGGGCGGTGGTGCGCGCCAAAGGGCTGACTATTGCAGACAAACTGTCGCTGGCCCGGTTTTCCTCTGCCGCGCGCTGGATGCAATGGCAACTCAATACCGATTGCACCGTCACCGAATTGCTGGAGCGCTTCGATCAAACTGAAACACTAACCCGCCTGATGTGGCGACCGCTCTGTATCGCCGCGCTCAACACGCCGCCCGAACGCGCATCCGCCCGCGTATTTCTCGCGGTCCTGCGCGACAGCCTGGGTGCGCATCGCAACGCTTCCGACATGCTGATGCCGCGACAGGATTTGTCCTCCCTGTTTCCCGATGCTGCGGCCTCCTACGTTGAACATCAGGGTGGTCATGTAAAGACCGGAACACAGGTACGGAGCGTGGCCCGCACATCACAGGGCTGGCAGGTCCATACGAACACGATGACCAAGGTGTTCGATGCGCTCATCATCGCCACCCCGCCCGCACAGGCGCAAATGCTGTTGGCTGAGCTTGCACCGGAAGTTGCGGCTGCTCTGCAATTTACGTATGAGCCGATTACGACCTGTTATCTGCAATATGCGCCGGCAGTAACACTGCCGTCAGTCTTCTATGCACTGGCTGACGACCCGGAAAAGCACCGATGGGCACAGTTCATTTTTGACCGAGGGCAGCTGGACCCGACGCAGGCAGGATTGTTGGCCGTCGTCATCAGCGCGTCTGGCAACGCGATCGAACAAGGCAACGAAGCGCTGCTGGCGGAAGTTTTACTGCAAATCGCAGCCGACCTCAATATGCCCAACCTGCTCAATCCCGACTGGCATCGAATCATTTCCGAAAAGCGCGCGACCTTTGCGTGCACACCCGATCTGCAAAGACCGGCGAATGACACGGGCATTCTGGGATTATTCCTGGCGGGCGATTACACGGCGGGGGATTATCCGGCAACGCTGGAAGGCGCCGTGCGCAGCGGACTTGCCGCTGCTCGCGGTGTGATGCTACAGCGTGACGATTGAGCGTGTGACTTGATGGTGTGTCTTGAGCGTATGACTTGATCGTCAGGCCAGATGCTAATGCTCAGGAAAATTCCCTGACTTTCGTCATCGCCTCATCAATGCGCTCGACTCCGATCACCTGCAGACCTTCAATTTTATGTTTGGGCAGATTGGCTTTGGGTACCAGTGCCATCGAAAATCCGAGCTTGGCCGCCTCGCGCAAGCGTTCCTGTCCGCGGGGTGCGGGTCGGATTTCGCCCGCCAGACCAACCTCACCAAAAGTCACCAGCCCACGCGGCAGCGGCTTGCTGCGCATTGATGACTGGATCGCGAGCAAGACCGCGAGATCGGCTGCCGGTTCCGTAATTTTCACGCCACCGACCGCATTGATGAACACATCCTGATCAAACGCCGCGACACCGGCATGCCGATGCAGCACCGCCAGCAGCATCGCCAGCCGGTTCTGCTCAAGACCCACCGATAGGCGTCGCGCGTTCGGCACATGAGAAGCATCAACCAGCGCCTGAATTTCAACCAGCAAAGGGCGCGTGCCTTCCTGAGTGACCATCACGCAGGAGCCTGGCACCTGCGCATCATGCTGAGACAGAAACAGTGCGGAGGGATTCGAGACACCCTTGAGGCCTTTGTCCGTCATCGCGAACACGCCCAGTTCATTGACAGCACCAAAACGATTTTTGAACGCGCGCACCAGCCGGAAGCTGGAATGTGTGTCGCCTTCGAAATACAACACGGTATCGACGATGTGCTCCAGCACACGCGGCCCGGCCAGCGCGCCCTCTTTCGTTACATGCCCGACCAGAATGATCGTGATACCTGATTGCTTGGCGAAGCGGGTCAGCTGGGCGGCGCACTCGCGCACCTGCGCTACTGAACCCGGTGCCGAGCTCAGAGCATCCGAGAAAAGGGTTTGTATCGAATCAATGACTGCCACTTGCGGCTTTTGCTCGCTGAGCGTACCGATAATTTTTTCCAGCTGTATCTCTGCCTGCAATTGCAAATCACCCGCATCGATCCCAAGCCGCTTAGCACGCAAAGCCACTTGCGATCCGGATTCCTCACCACTCACGTAGAGTGCTGATTTGACACGTGACAGATTGGCCAGTGCCTGCAGCAGCAAGGTTGATTTGCCAATACCCGGATCACCGCCGATCAGGACCACACCACCCGCCACCAGCCCGCCACCGAGCACGCGATCAAATTCTTCAATGCCGGTGCCAAAGCGCGGCACATCCAGCGCCTCGATATCGGTCAGACGCATCACGGGCGCGCCCTGCACCAGCCCCTGAGGTTTGCCGGCAAAGCGATTCGTAGCGGCCTCCATCACGCTTTCCACCATGGTGTTCCACTGGCCGCAAGCAGGACATTGACCCGCCCATTTATTGCTGGTGCCACCGCACTCGGTGCAGGCGTACTGAGTTTTTGCTTTTGCCATGATCAGCCGCGCACTTCCCGCCGCACGCGCGGTGCGACGGCGCACATCAACTCATAACCAATGGTGCCGGCATGTGACGCCACCTCATCGATCGGCAAACCTTCGCCCCAGAGCGTGACGTCGCTGCCCACATCCGCATCGGGTACAGGTGACAAATCAATCGTCAACATATCCATCGAGACACGACCGAGCAGCCGTGTGCGTAGGCCATTGAGCAGCACGGGTGTGCCAGTCGCAGCAAGTCTCGGATAACCATCGGCATAACCACAGGCAACGATCCCAATGCGCATGGGCCTGTCTGTAACAAACAAACTGCCGTAACCCACCGAATCCCCGGCACGCAGTGATTGTGTGGCAATCACCTGGCTCCGCAGCGTCATCGCCGGTTGCAATCCCAGCGACGCAGCGCTCTGCGCGCCCGGTGCACCGCCGTACAACATGACGCCCGGACGTATCCAGTCACTTTGAATTTGCGGCTGTAGCAGTGTTGCTGCCGAATTGGACAGGCTGATGTCCGCATCCAGACCCGCAGTGGCATCACGAAAGGCAGCAATTTGGGTACCGACGTCAGGTGCCGTGTTTTGGTTATCCGCGTTCGCAAAATGCGTCATCAGCGACACCGAGCGCACCGAGGGCAAAGACTTTAGTTGTTGAAATACCTGACGCACTTGCGATGGCATGAAACCCAGCCGGTTCATGCCGGTATTGATTTTCAGGTGCACGTCCAGCGGCCGGGAAACCAGCGTGGTTTCTAGCATCCGGCATTGCTCGACGTGATGAATAACGGGTTGCAGATCATGACGAACCAGAAGATCAAGGTCGGTCTCGCTGTACATGCCCTGCATCATCATGATCGGCTTTTGCCAGCCCAGTTCTCGCAGCCGGACTGCGCGATCGAACTCGATCAGCGACAGACCGTCGGCGGCATCGAAGGCGCGGACCGCGCACGCCAGACCATGACCGTAGGCATCTGCCTTGACAACGGCCCAGGTACGTGCGCCGTGAACGGCTTGTCGGGCCAACTGAAGATTGGCCCGCATCGCATCAATATGGGTAATGGCGACGAGTGGTCTGGACATCGGCGAAAAGAGCCTGAATAAAAGGATGGGGATTGCAGATCAATGCCCATTTTACCGGACGTGCGGGCCGCTGAGAGTAGCATCGGATCGCCGGCATCGGCAAAATCGGCTTTCGTGGTATAAAGCAAGCCGCCGTTGCACTTGTCATGAGCCTACAAATCAACGTTTCCCCCGAATGAATCGCGGTTTTTACACCATCATGGCAGCGCAGTTTTTTTCTTCGCTGGCCGACAACGCGCTGCTGATCGTCGCCATTTCCGTCCTGGTATCGCTTCAGGCACCGGAGTGGATCACGCCGATGCTGAAACTCTTCTTCGTGCTGTCCTACGTCATTCTGGCGCCGTTTGTGGGTGCATTTGCCGATGCCTTCCCCAAAGGCCGCGTCATGTTCATCACGAATCTCGTCAAGATTACCGGTTGCCTGATGATGTTCCTGAGCGTGCATCCGCTTCTGGCTTATGCGGTCGTGGGTTTCGGCGCGGCAGCTTATTCACCTGCGAAATACGGCATCCTGACCGAGTTGCTGCCACCAGAAAAACTGGTGGCGGCCAACGGCTGGATCGAAGGCCTGACCGTCCTGTCCATTATTTTGGGCACGGTGCTTGGTGGCATGCTCGTCAGCGAGCGACTAGCGGAAATGCTGTCATTCCTGACACCCCTGAATCATCTGAGCCTCAGCCTGTCACTCGAATTCGCACTGGGCGTGGTGATGTTTGCTTACGTCATGGCAGCGGCCTTCAACCTGAATATCCCCGATACCGGGGTACGTTATCCAGCCCAAAAACGCCATCCGGTCAAACTGGTCGTGGAGTTCGCGCACTGTGTTACCGCACTATGGCGTGATCGTCTGGGACAAATTTCTCTGGCCGTCACCTCCCTTTTTTGGGGTGCGGGTGCCACGCTGCAATTCATTGTGCTGAAATGGGCCGAACAAGCGCTGGGCATGCCGCTGGCCAAAGCCGCGGTACTGCAAGGTGTTGTGGCTTTCGGCGTCGCCTTAGGCGCAATGGCTGCCGCCAAACGCGTGCCGCTGAAAAAATCGCTGACTGTGATGCCCATGGGGTTTGCCATGGGACTGATTGTCACGATCATGGTCTTCGTTCACTCGACCACACTGGCCTATCCTCTGCTGGTACTGATTGGTGCTCTCTCCGGCTATTTTGTGGTGCCAATGAATGCTCTGCTTCAGCATCGCGGTCATGTACTGATGAGTGCCGGACACTCGATCGCCGTACAAAATTTCAGCGAGAACGCTTCGATTCTTCTGATGCTGGGTCTGTATGCACTGCTGGTCAAACTTGATTTGAGCGTCAACATCGTGATCGTACTGTTCGGCTTGTTTGTCGCCGGCGTGATGTGGCTGGTGATGAAAAAGCACGCTGCCAACCAGCGCGAATATGATTCGCTGCATCTGATTGGCGAGCAAAAACACGTCGGTACGTGAGAAAATTCGAACGTCGCTGGATCCCGGCCTGTGCCGGGATGACAGTTTTCATGCCAACAGCTTCTCAAACGTCATCCCGGCGCAGGGTGAGGCAGATAGTGAGCAACGCATGCGTTGCACCTGCCGAAGCGGTTTGGCTTGCAAGCCAAGCCGTGGCCCCAAGGGGGATCCAGCGACGTTCGTAGTATTTCTTAAACCGACGGAGCAGTCAGTCCGCGCAGCTTTTGATCAGCCCGCCCCTGCCAGTCGTCAGGCACAATAAATCCCCGATCTGTCTCCAGCCAGACATCACCCGAGCGGTGCAGGCTTGCCACCATCACCGGCATCGCCTCAAACTGAAATTGCGCCTGCAATTGTGACTGAAGCTGCGCGCGGCTCGTGACTGCCTCATCCGTCATCCGTGCTGGTGCAAGCCAGGCCAGCCTCGGCAATATGACACACACCTCGCTCAGATGGGTGTCCACTTCAGCCAGCGTGCACCACCAGCCGCGGCAATGATTTTCCGTGATCCCGAGTGCCTGTACCGGTATTGATTCACCACGACGATAGAACAACCAGCCGCGCAACAATGCCTGCGCGCAGTCGATCGGTTGGAGTAACAGGGCTTGTGCTGACGGATGCTGACCCAGCGATAACTGTCGGTCAAGTATCTTGCGCATTTTTGCGCCCAGCGTATCCGACAAATTCGGGCCGACGAAATAATCCGCCGTCTGAACCTTGGACCATGCCGGATCACTCGAACATAACAAGTAAAATTTGGTCGCAAATTCCCAGTGCAGCAAACGCGCACCATCCGAGAGCAGAAAATCAAACTCGCCCACGGTCTCTTCTTTGCCTGCGCGCACCTGCAAGCCATGCGCGATCAATTGTTTCTGGTGTGCGAAATACGATGCCAGCAATTTTTCCGCATAGCGACCCAACCGCGAAAACGAGTTCAATTGCAGCGTGGCTTGCAACGAATCCGGTTCTGCATCCAGTGTCATCAGCCAGTCTCGCGCGTCATGCGCTGCGCCCTCAGGCAGGCTGGCGATTTTTCCCTGCCAGCGTGAGGCATCCGGATCGAGCAGGTCGGGCGCATCCAGCAGCCAAGCCAGTGCACGCACATGCGGATCGCGCAGACCATCCCAGCGCGAGTGGAAACGCTGCTGACAAGTGGATACGCTGGCGTCAAAAGTGGACGTGCCAGCATCAAAAGCAAACGCGTCAGCGTCCATTGAAAAGACTCATCGCCAGACAAAGATCGCGCCAGCTCTGGCCCTTGTCGGCCGGCTGACGCAACAGATCGACTGGGTGATACGTGACAATCAGCGGCAAGCCCGCGTGATTGTGCACTTTGCCGCGCAAGCTGGCCAGTGATGTTTCGGCGGGCAAACCCAGCAAGGACCCCGCCGCCGTTTTTCCGAGCGCGACGATGATGGCGGGTTGAATCAAATCGATTTGCCGCGCCAGATAAGGCAGACAAGCCGCAACCTCATCAGCGGCCGGCGCGCGATCACGTCCGTCAGCGCCCGCCGGTCGGCATTTCACGATAGTGGTTATGTAGGTATTTGCGCCTCGAGCGAGACCCAAAGCGCGCAGCATATTGTCGAGCAGTGTGCCGGCGGGCCCCGCAAAGGGCTCTCCCTGCACATCTTCCTGACGACCGGGCCCCTCTCCAACAAACAGCCAGCGCGCCTTGCGGTCGCCGATGCCCGGCACGGCATGGGTTCTGCCCTGACATAATCCGCAGCGCGTGCACTGGCGAATGCTTTCTTCAAGCATGTCCCAATCCATGCTCATCATGTTGACAGCCTCCGCGCTGAGATCTGCTGCTGTCATCATCTCAGGCATTGATCGCGCAGTATTTGCTCCGAAATCGGCTGCGACATTTTCCGATGCGCCGACTGCCAGCGCATCGCCCTGCAGCGCGCGCCGCTGCCAGACGGGACCCAGGCCCATCTGCTCCAGCTTGCGGATTTTTTCAATATCTGTGGCCATCAAATCAGAGTTTCTTTCGCATCACGATGGCATCTTCGCGCGTTACACCAGCCGCAGGGTAATAATTCCTGCGTACACCAATTTGCACAAAACCCAAATGCTGATAGACCGACAACGCATGCTGATTCGATGGACGCACCTCCAGCAACACCGCCGGCATGGTCGCGTCTCGCGCCAGAGAAATCACTTTATCGAGCAGCCTGCTTCCCAGCCCCTGTCCCTGAATATCCGGTCTCACCGTGATGTTCAGCAAATGCACTTCATCGACCACATACATTAGTAAAAAATAAGCGAGCAATCGGTCTTCCGTGTCGCGTAGCACCCAGGCCTCATAGCCGCTGTCGAGTGAATCGAGAAAATTCCCGCGCGTCCATGGAAAAGGATAGGCATCGCGTTCAATCGCGACAACATCCTCAATATCCGTGACCTTCATGATCGAAAATCGGGCTTGCTGCCATCGCATATCGGGCTTCAAATCGGGCTTCAGCACAGAATTCATCTGGCTGCACCCGCCATTCGTTCCGCCGTAGTCAGCGCCACTTTATTTCGTAAATACAGTGGTTGCGCATCGCGCGCATGAACCCCAAGACCCCGTCCGAGCATGTCGCGCCCGAGCAAAGCAATATGCGACGCATGCGGCATCAGTTCAGGCCAGCGTGGCAGTGCGGTCAAGCCAGTAAAACGATCCACATACGCAGCCAGACCATTGCCCGCTGCACCGCTTGCTGCCTGCGCACTGACGTCCTCGGGCGCAGACAATCGTGGTGCCGTGACGGTTTGCCATTGCCCGTCGAAACGGTATTGCGCCCAGTACACCTCGCCCATGCGTGCATCAAGCACCGTAAGGATGTTGTCACCCGCACCGCCCGCGCGTGCCGCATCGGCCATCGCGAGCAAAGTCACCACGGGCACCACCGGCAAACCGGCACCGAATGCCAGGCCTTGTGTGAGCCCGCAAGCCGTTCTGACACCGGTAAATGAGCCCGGCCCCGAGCCGAAGGCGATTGCATCGCATTGCTCCAGCGTCAGACCACACTCACGGATCAGATCCTGCAGGAGACCCAGCACCGTCATCGAATGCGTCTGGGCACCGCTGGATTCCCGCGTAGACAACTGATCGCCGTACAGCAAGGCGACAGACGCGAGTTCGGACGAGGTTTCTACAGCAACGATGATGGGTAGCGAGGACGGCATGACTGCTATTTTACCGTGCCCTATCTGTTCGACTATGACGACCAGACTGGCTGCGGTCTCTCTGGTCGATTCATCTTGTCCGCTCGCCCGCCGCTTTACTGCCCTACGGTAAAATATGCCAATGTCCAGCCTGTTTCTTGTTCGCGACAATTTTTCCGTGTTATCCGAAGCGCTTGCTTCGGGTCGGTGGGTCATTGCCTGCCTGTGCGCAGGATGGTGCGATGTCTGCAAACAGTATCGTGCCGGGTTTGATGCGCTGGCAGCCGAATATCCCGATCATCAGTTCGTCTGGATCGATATTGAAGACCAGTCGGACCTGCTCGGCGATATAGATGTGGAAAATTTTCCGACCATTCTCATGCAGCGCGGCGATACGGTTGCTTTCTACGGCACCATGATGCCCGAGCCGCGACAAGTCGCCCGCCTGCTCGAAGCGCAGCTTGAGCGCAGCGACGAAGAGCTTCGCCGCGAAGCGAGCAGTAATCCCCAACGACTGCAATGGCAAAGCGAATGCAATCTGCGTGCACTGCTTGATGAGGCTGCATCTTGACTGGATTTCCTGACTCGATTTCCTGACTCGGTCCCCAGCTTGATTTCCCGAATCGATTCCCTCACGCGACTTAATCCAGTCATCACCCGAGCCGGAGCGGCAGGCTGCGCAAACGCTGCCCTGTCAGCGTGAATACCGCATTGGCGACCGCTGGTGCGACCGGTGGCGTGCCCGGCTCACCCGCACCTTCGGGCGCTTCTTCACTGGGTACGATCACGACATCGATCTGCGGCATTTCCCGTAAACGCAGCATCGGGTAATCATGAAAATTTCGCTGCACAACACGGCCGTCGCGCAGCTGTATTTCTCCATAGAGCGCAGCGGATAAACCATAGACAATCGCCGACTCAATCTGTTGTGTGACGCCCAGGGGATTGACGACCTGACCGCAATCAATCGCACAGCTGATCCGGTGGACCTGAATCCTGCCATCGGTGACTGACACCTCCGCCACCTGAGCCACGATACTGCCAAACGATCGATGCAGGGCAACACCATGCGCACGACCCTCGCCGGGCTTGCCTGCGTTGGCGACCGCCGCATCCAGCACAGCGCGATGACGCGGATGCCCATTGAGCATCTGTCGTCGGAAGCTCACCGGATCCTGTCCGGCGGCCAGCGCCAGTTCGTCAATGAAACTCTCTTTGAAAAACGCATTGTGCGAATGTCCGACCGAACGCCAGCTGCCGAGCGGTACCGGCGCATCGACTTTCACATGCGTGGCCCGCTGACTGGGGATGTCGTAGCTATGGTCATGCAGACCCTCGACGGTGGTCTTGTCGGGTCCCAGTTGTGGCAATCCGAAGGCACGCGACAGCATTTGCTGTACGGGTGCCCCTGATGCTGAATGGCTTTCCCAGTGCAACACGCGGCCTGATTCATCCAGCGCTGCACTCAGCCGGGCCATTGCGGCGGGCCGATAAAAGTCATGTGCCATATCGTCTTCACGCGACCAGACCAGACGCACGGGTGCGCCCCGGCTCGCCTGAGCCAGCATTACGGCCTGTACCACCATATCGGTTTCAAGCCGACGGCCAAACCCACCTCCCAGATACGTGAGGTTCAAAGTGACCTTGTCTTCACTGATCCCCGCGATACGAGCAGCCGCACTCACCGCAATGGAGGGCACCTGCGTCGGGACCCAGAGTGTGAGATGTCCGTCAAGCAGTTGCGCGGTGCAATTGATGGGCTCCATCGCCGCATGGGCCAGCAGAGGCGCGCGGTATTGCGCGCTGATCTTCTTTGTCGACGCGGGTGCCTCGGCACTACCCTGACTGAGATAAGTGAATCCGTCCTCCTGATCCAGACCATCGTTTAATTGGTTGAACAGGGTGGTATCCGACAATGGCGCATTCGCACCGTCATCCCAGACCACGGTCAGCCGTCCCGCTGCCTTGTGCGCCTGCCACCAGCTTTTCGCAAGCACGGCCACTGCTTGCGGCGCACCAGAACGGTCGCCGGGCAGTGCAATGACATCGAGTACACCCGGCATTTTGCTCACCGTGGCGGAATCAAAGGAAGTCAGGGATCCGCCAAACACTGGGCACATCACAATCGCCGCGTGGATCAGGCCAGGCATGCGGATGTCCATACCGAACTGCGCACGACCATTGATCTTGTCGCTCACATCAAGCCGGGGCGTCGGTTTGCCGATCAGCCTGAAATCCGCCGGGTCTTTGAGCGCAAATGGCACATCGTCCATGCTGGCAGCGCTGGCCACCAGCTCGCCATAGCTCAGGCGGCGACCATCCCGGTACATCACCAGGCCGGCCTGCGTCGTGCACGCTGATGGCGCCACACCCCATTGCGCGGCAGCAGCAGCCACCAGCCTCGCGCGCGCCGCAGCACCCGCTTCTCGCATCGGCAGCCAGCTGTCTTTCACGCTGGAAGATCCGCCGGTTGCGATCACACCCAGCTCGCGCTCAGTTTTTCGGGCAAGCCATTGCGCCACCCGCCTGAGCGCACCACGATCATCCGGATGAAAGGGCAAACCATCAGCCATCATGCTGGTGTCGCCATAAATTTTGTCGATCGGCGCTTGCATCACACGTACGGCGCTCATCGGCACATCCAGCTCTTCGGCCACCAGCATGGGCAAGGCAGTCGTCACACCCTGACCCATCTCGCTTTTCGCAACCACCACGCCGACACTGCCATCGACATCAATCGTGACCCAGCCATTAAGCGCCGTAGTGCCCTCACCGACCTTGAGCGGTACGCCGCCATGCAGTCGCTGCCTTGGCGGCAACACGCCCCAGCCCACCACCAGTGCGCCAGCCAGCCCCAGCCCGCCCAGAATGAAATGCCGACGTGATTTGCGCGATGTGCCTGATCCGGCCGTAGCTTTTTGTGACACGACGATCCTCCGCTGCTGACAATAGGTTTATGCTGTTCTGTCATCGACTGTTACCGATTGCAGTGTAAATGACCGAGAGCTTTTTCCAATCTTTCATTCTGCTTCTGCTGGTGACCGACCCCATCGGCAACGTGCCACTGTTTGCCGCGGCCCTCCGTCAAGTGCCACCAAAGCGTCGGGCCCGTGTCATCGTGCGTGAATGCCTCATTGCGTTCGGTTTGCTGCTGGCCTTCATGTTCGGAGGCCAGCATTTCCTGAGCGCCTTGCAACTGAGCGAGGTTGCTCTGCGGATCAGCGGTGGCGTCATTCTTTTTCTGATCGCCCTGCGCATGATATTTCCGCAGCCGGGTGGCATCTTTGGCGACACCGAGGACAACCCCACCGAACCCTTCATCGTTCCACTGGCGATACCCGCGCTGGCCGGCCCGTCGGCGCTGGTGACGGTCTTGCTGTTTTCATCTCGCGGTGAAATGGCCATGCCCGTCTACGTCGGCGCGCTCTCACTGGTGGCAGTCGCCTGGCTGATCATTCTGCTGTCGGCGGAGTACCTGCAGCGTGTGTTGGGACCCGCCGTGATGACCGCATTTGAACGACTGATGGGCCTGATTTTGACGGCTATTGCGATCGATATGCTGCTGGCCGGGATTCGGACCTACGTCCAGTCACTTTGAGCGACCCATGGCCTCGCGTTTTCGCCAGGCGTCGTCCCATGCCGAATCCGCACAAATTAAAGTCGAATAAAGATTATTATTTCGCTTTAGTCATAAATCAGCGTACTTCATGGATCATTTCAAGCAAATTTCGACCTTTGTCGACGTCGCGGCCCGGGGCAGTCTGTCCGCCACGGCACGGGCTGAAGGCATCGCCCCTGCCGTTATTGGCCGTCGTCTCGATGCACTCGAGGCCCGGCTGGGTGTCAAGCTATTGCAGCGAACCACCCGAAAAATTGCGCTCACCCATGAAGGGCTGGCTTTTCTTGAGAACTGTCAGCGCATTCTGCTGGACCTCGAGAATGCCGAGTCGCAGGTTTCCGAGCGTAGCGCACGACCCAGTGGCCACCTGCTGATCTCGGCACCTGCAGGCTTTGGACGACAGCATGTGGCGCCACTGATTTCCTCGTTTTTAGCAGAGCATCGCGATGTCACGCTCACGCTCAACTTGAATGATCGCGTCGTTGACCTGATCGGCGAAGGCATTGACGTCGCGATCCGGATTGCCGACTTATCCGACTCCAGTCTGGTCGGTGTGAAGCTCGCCGACAATAAACGTGTCGTCGTCGGATCACCCGACTATTTCAAAAAACATGGACGACCACTCTCTCCGGATGAATTATCGCATCACAACTGTCTTGCCATGTCGAGTGATGGCAGCCAGCGAGGCTGGACTTTCCGCCAGAACGGCAAGAACCTGACCGTCAAAGTCAGCGGCACCATGGGCTGCAATGACGGTGCGGTGCTGCATGACTGGGCGCTGGTCGGGCGCGGGCTTGCCTGGCGGTCGATTTGGGAGGTGGGGACTGAGATTGAAGCAGGACAGCTGGAAACGGTACTCGACGAATTCGCCGCGCCCGGGAATGACATCTACGCTGTATTTGCACAGCGCCAGCATTTGCCTTTGCGCATACGTGCGTTTGTTGATTTCTTGCGCAGAGCATTCGCCCAACCGGATTACTGGCGAAAATTCCGATAAAAAAACCTCCTGAACCACATGGGGCAGGAGGTTTTTCATACAGAGCCGTCATTGAGACGGCCTGGAAATCAAGCGTTGTTCACGCTCGATTCAAACGAATCAGATAGGCTGAATGTTCGAAGCTTGCTTGCCTTTAGGGCCGCTAGTCACGTCGAACTGCACACGCTGGTTTTCCTGCAGGGACTTGAAACCGCTGCTCTGAATTGCCGAGAAGTGCGCGAACAGATCTTCGCCACCTTCGTCCGGTGTGATGAAACCAAAACCTTTAGCGTCGTTAAACCATTTAACTGTACCAGTTGCCATTGCATTTCCTATCTTAGTAAGTGAGGCGGAATATCCGCCAAAAAATCGTCTCAACCAAGTAAGGAATTACAGACTGATACTGCACCACTGCTACTCGAATCTCAACGTGGCCCCGATTATACTTGAGAAGTTGTTCACAACCAGCCAATCCTGAAAGAATTTGACGCAGATCGAATCCAAAGGCTTTGGTGACCCGCCGCCATCTGAGATCAAGCCACCCTTGCCGTGCGGAATACCCCCAAATCGCCTATAGTCCGGGGATAGCCCCGAAAGCCCCGAAACCCGCATTCTTAGCTGATTCTCCATGAAATTTGATGTTGCCATCGTCGGAAGTGGCCTGGCCGGCCTGTCCGTTGCCCTCCATCTGGCTCATAGCCGGCAGGTGGTGGTTATTTCCAAGCGCGCCCTTCGAGACGGGGCCAGTGACTGGGCGCAAGGTGGCATCGCCGCCGTACTGGACTCCCAGGACAGCCATGATCAGCACGTCGCCGACACCCTGGTGGCTGGCGCCGGCCTGTGCGACGAGACCGCCACACGAAGGATTGTCGAGCAAGGCCGCAACGCGATCGAGTGGCTAATCGCTCAGGGCGTGCCATTCACCCGCGACGAACGTTCCGAACTTGGCTTTCACCTGACACGCGAAGGCGGCCACAGTCAGCGGCGGATCATTCACGCCGCCGATGCCACTGGTCATGCGGTGCAGCTGACGCTCGAAGAACAGGTGCGAAAGCATCCGAATATCACCTTGCTTGAACATCATTTCGCGATTGACCTCATCACCTCCGACAAGCTCGGACTGGCCGATGCACCACCGCGCTGCCTCGGGCTGTATGTGCAGGATGTCAGCTCCGGCGAGGTCATGACCATCGCCACCGATCACACGGTGCTGGCCACCGGTGGTGCCGGCAAGGTCTACTTGTACACCACCAATCCGGATACGGCCACAGGTGACGGTATTGCGATGGCCTGGCGTGCCGGCTGTCGCGTCTCGAACATGGAGTTCATACAATTCCACCCGACCTGCCTCTACCATCCCTACGCCAAGTCCTTCCTGATCACCGAGGCTGTGCGCGGCGAAGGGGGTCTGCTCAAGCTGCCCGAAACCGCCGGCCAGGCCGCAGGCCAGCGCTTCATGCCCTCGCATGACGAGCGCGCCGAGCTGGCACCGCGCGACGTGGTAGCGCGCGCCATTGACTTCGAGATGAAAAAACGCGGCCTGGATTACGTGGATCTGGATATCAGCCACAAGCCGGCTGATTTCCTGCAATCGCATTTTCCGACCATCTATGCGCGTTGCCTGGAACTGGGCATCGACATGACCAGACAGCCGATACCCATCGTGCCGGCAACGCACTACACCTGCGGCGGCATCGTAACGGATCTTTCGGGTCGCACGGATCTGCAGGGTTTGTATGCGGTCGGTGAAACCGCCTACACCGGTCTGCATGGCGCCAACCGGCTGGCCAGCAACTCTCTGCTGGAATGCGTGGTGCTCGGTCGCGCAGCGGCACTTCACATTGCTGAGCAACCCCGAGCCGCAACGATGACATTACCGGCCTGGGATGAGAGTCGCGTCACGAATGCGGACGAAGAAGTGGTCATTACCCAAAACTGGGATGAGCTGCGCCGCTTCATGTGGAGCTTTGTGGGAATCGTACGCACCACCAAACGACTCGAGCGCGCACAGCATCGCATCGCGCTGCTCAAAGAAGAAATTGATGAGTACTACGCCAACTTCCGCATCACGCGCGACTTGCTCGAGTTGCGTAATCTGGTCGAAGTCGCTTCGCTGATCGTCAGCAGTGCCTTGTCACGGCGTGAAAGTCGTGGGCTGCATTACAGCCTGGATTATCCGGAAACACTGCCCAAGGCACTGCCGACGGTACTGACACCGGCACGTCGCAGCGTGGTCCGCTCCTGAGCCTCTTGTGACTGAACAATCAGATCACTCTGAGAGAATAATCTGTTGCCCTGACATCCTTGGTCAAACTGCCAATGGAGATGCGATCAACACCGGTCTCGGCGATGGCTCTGACGGAATCGCGCCGTATACCGCCGGAGGCCTCCAGCAAAGCCCGGCCAGCTGTGATGCTCACTGCAGCGCGCATCTGTTCGAGCGAAAAATTATCGAGCAGTACTGAGGTCGCACCGGCCTCAAGC
Source organism: uncultured Bifidobacterium sp. (assembly GCA_964639465.1). Classification (GTDB taxonomy): domain Bacteria; phylum Pseudomonadota; class Gammaproteobacteria; order Burkholderiales; family Burkholderiaceae_D; genus Pernthalerella. Next base: position 18,659 of record CAZXDB010000007.1, read on the forward strand.
GCCTGCCCGAGCTCATCAAGGTTCTCGACCTCGATTTGGATCGACACCCCGGCCTGCAAACTTTGCGCCGCATGGAATGCAGCAGCAATACCGCCAGCAGCCGCAATGTGATTTTCCTTGATCAGTATGCCGTCATACAAGGCAAGTCGCTGATTCTGCCCCCCGCCGACACGCACCGCGTATTTTTGTGCGAGCCGCAAACCCGGCAGCGTTTTGCGGGTATCGAGAATCGCCGCACGCGTTCCGGTAATCAGAGCAACATATTCGCGCGTAATGCTTGCAACCCCCGAGAGCAATTGTAGAAAGTTCATCGCTGCGCGCTCGGCAGTCATCAGTGAACGCGCCGGGCCTTTGATTGTACAGACGGCAGCGTCCGCCGGGATCGAATCGCCCTCGGCATAATGCCATTCGACCGAGAGGCGCGGATCCACCGCAACCATCACACCTTCAAACCAGGGCGCACCGCATAAAACGGCGGCTTCACGCACGGTCAGTCTTGCTTGCACTATCGCGCCATAGGGCAGCAGCTGCGCCGTCCAGTCACCCGCGCCGATATCTTCAGCCAGTGCCGATGCAATGTTTTGTTCGAAGGCCGCTGCCAGCGCCGTATCAAACGGCGCAAAGCGATTGCGCAGCGTGCTCATGCCGGGCCGATGCCCGAGAAAAGTTGTTGCTCGGCCGCGAGATCAGCCGAGGGTCGGGTATTGGCTTTGCGCTCCGCCGCAAAATCGAGCATGCGCTGTATGCAGGTGACGGCCTTCTCCCGTATGCCTGCGTCGACCTGAACCTGATTGCGGCCCGACTCAAGCACCTCCGCCAGATTCTGCAGACCATTCATCGCCATCCACGGACAGTGAGCGCAGCTCTTGCAGGTGGCGCTGTTACCGGCAGTCGGTGCTTCAATGAAGCGTTTGCCCGGCGCGGCAGACCGCATCTTGTGAAGAATGCCGTTGTCAGTCGCGACGATGAATTCCGGTGCCTCCAGCGAGACCGCTGCGGCGATCAGCTGCGAGGTCGAACCGACCACATCAGCCTGCGCGACAACACTTGCGGGTGATTCCGGATGCACCAGCACCTTGGCTTGAGGATGTTCTTTGCGCAGCAATTCAAGCTCGATTGCCTTGAACTCGTCATGCACCAGACAGGAGCCCTGCCAGAGCAGCATATCGGCACCGGTTTGTTTCTGGATGTACGCACCCAGATGGCGGTCCGGCGCCCAGAGAATTTTTTTACCCTGCGCATGGAGATGGGCCACGATGTCCAGACCAATGGAAGAGGTCACCATCCAGTCGGCGCGCGCCTTCACCGCAGCGCTGGTGTTCGCGTAGACCACGACCGTGCGATCAGGATGCGCATCGCAAAAGGCAGCGAATTCGTCGGCAGGACAGCCCAAGTCGAGCGAACAGGTCGCCTCCAGATCTGGCATCAGCACGTTTTTTTCCGGCGAGAGAATTTTTGCGGTTTCGCCCATGAAGCGCACACCAGCCACCACCAGCGTTTGTGCCGGATGATCGCGACCAAATCGCGCCATCTCCAGTGAATCCGACACGCAACCGCCGGTCTCTTCAGCCAGATCCTGCAGATCGGCATCCACGTAATAGTGCGCAACCAGTACGGCCTGCTTTTCCTTCAGCAGACGACGAATTTTGTCTTTCAGTGCCGCGCGCTCGTCTGCCTGTAAAAGTTCAGGTACTTTGGCCCAGGCCGATGCCACGCAACTGGCGCCATCGCCTGACGGACGTTCAAATTCAACGGTTTTTATTTCCATGGCTTGGCTTCGCAGCCCCTCTGTGTCGGCAATTACTGTATGCCCTGGGTGGTCAGGTATTCGTCATAACCGCCCTTGAAGTCGATGATCTCGCCCTGCCGTATTTCCAGAATGCGATTGGCCAGCGAAGACACGAATTCACGGTCATGCGAGACGAAGATCAGGGTGCCTTCGTATTTTTCCAGAGCGATGTTCAATGATTCAATGGATTCCATATCCATATGATTCGTCGGCTCGTCCATGAGCATCACGTTGTGACGGCCCAGCATCAGCTTGCCGTAGACCATGCGGCCTTTTTCACCACCGGATAAAACCTTCACCGATTTTTTCACGTCATCGCCCGAGAACAGCAACCGGCCCAGAATCGAGCGTACCGCCTGATCATCATCGCCCTCGCCTGTCCAATCGGTCATCCAGTCGGTGAGCGTCTTGTCGGAAGCGAATTCCTCGGTGGGGTCCTGGGGCATGTAGCCGATATCGGCATTCTCTGCCCATTTGACTGTGCCTGCATCCGGTGTCAGCCCGCACAACTCGCCGCCCAGACAGCGCAGCAAGGTCGTTTTACCCGCACCGTTTTCGCCAATGATGGCGATCTTCTCGCCGGCCTCAATAGAAATACTGAAGTCCTTGAAAAGATTACGGTCATAAGACTTGGCAATACCCTTGGTTTCCACCGCCAAACGGTGCAGCTTTTTACCCATTTCGAAGCGAACGAAAGGGTTTTGCCGTGATGAGGGCTTCACATCTTCGACCTTGATTTTTTCTATCTGTTTCGCGCGCGAAGTGGCCTGACGTGCCTTCGATTTGTTGGCCGAGAAGCGGCGTACGAAATCCTGCAGCTCAGTAATTTTTTCCTTGGCCTTCGCATTTACGGCCATTTGCTGCGCGCGCGCCTGAGACGACGCCAGCATGTAATCATCATAATTACCCGGGTAGACCTTCAGCGTGCCGTAATCCATGTCGGCCATATGGGTGCAGACCTGATTCAGAAAGTGCCGGTCGTGCGAGATGATGATCATCGTCGAATTGCGCTCGTTGAGCACATCTTCCAGCCAGCGAATGGTATTAATGTCGAGATTGTTGGTCGGCTCGTCGAGCAGCAGGATGTCAGGGTTCGAGAACAGTGCCTGCGCCAGCAGCACTCGTAATTTCCAGCCCGGCGCAATGCTGCTCATCGGACCGCTGTGTTGTGCGGTGGGTATGCCGACGCCGGAGAGCAATTCACCCGCACGCGCCTCGGCCGTGTACCCATCATATTCAGCAAACTTGGCTTCGAGATCGGCCGCCTTCATGTAGTCGTCGTCCGTTGCATCCGGGTTGGCGTAGATAGCATCACGCTCCGACATTGCATCCCACATTTCGGTATGCCCCATCATCACCACATCCAGCACCCGCATTTCTTCGTAGGCGAACTGGTCCTGCCGCAACTTGCCCAGGCGTTCATTGGCGTCGAGCATGACCGTGCCTGAGGATGGCTCGAGATCTCCGCCCAGAATTTTCATGAATGTCGACTTGCCACAGCCATTGGCGCCAATCAGGCCGTAGCGATTGCCCTCGCCGAATTTGACTGAAATATTTTCAAATAGCGGCTTGGGGCCGAACTGCATAGTGATGTTAGCGGTGGAGAGCACTGCGAAAGCCTTTGGGATGCGGACTGGAAAAAGATACCCGTTAGAGCCTCAGCTGCGCCATGGCGTCGGCGCGAGGCAACAAGGCAACGAGACAAGAGCGAGATTTTATCATTCGGGCCGCTGTCGGACAGGATGCTCGCGCGAGCACCACCCTACCACCGGCCATAGCCCGCGCCGCTAGCTGGACAACACCGGATAAGCGCCAAATGACAGTTTCAGCCCGGCCGGATCCGATTGCAGCCGGCACGCCGCCCCGACCGGCAGGGTCAGCTTGTCAGGCGTGTGGCCGAAGGGCAGACCCTGCAGCACGGGCACCGGCAGCTGCGCACGCAAGTAGGCCAGCATCGCATCAAAGTCGTAGCCGTTGTCATAATCGCTCAGACGGTAGCCGGAAAAATCACCGAGGACCACTGCCTTCTGTTGCGCCAGAACGCCAGAATGCAAAAGCTGCAAGATCATTCGCTCGACCCGGTAAGGATGCTCATTAACATCTTCAAGGAAAAGAATCCCGCCCGCCGTTTGCGGTATCCATGGCGTGCCGATCAGATGGACGATCATGGATAAATTGCCGCCCCACAGTGTCCCCTGAACGTCGGCGACAGGATTACTCTTTGCATTGATGGCCACTGTCGCAGGCTCGCTCAGGCATTGCCAAAAATGCGCGTGGGTGAATTCGCTCATGTCCTCACGACTAAAATCATCGCAAATCATCGGGCCGGCAAAACTAACCGCGCCATGAGTAGCCAGCAGGCCCAGATGCAAGGCGGTGAAATCACTGTGACCAACGAACAGCTTGCCGCTTGCAGCGAGCAAATCAAAATCAATCGACGGCATCAGGCGCGATAAGCCGTAACCACCGCGCAGGGCGATGACAATCTCTGCCTCGGGATGCCGGGCCGCCGCATGCAGCTGTCCGACCCGCGCTTCATCGCTGGCTGCAAAGCGCTGATGCTTCGGATGGGCGCTGCAGAAATCATGGACCTGATGTCCCTGCGCGCGCAATCGCGTCATGGCACGATCCAGTGCCTCCGGATCGGCGGCATAACCACTGGGCGCAACGATGGCGATATGTCGGGGTTGGATAGTCATCTTGTCATCTTGAATTCATCAGCCCACATTCATGCGGCTCTGCCGGCGACGCTCGGCAAAAAAAGCAGACAACATCGTACTGCACTCGGCCGCCAGCACACCGCCAGTGACACTCGTATGGTGATTGAGTTTTTCTTCTGCAAACAGATTCACCACCGAACCGCAGGCACCCGTTTTCGGATCTGCTGCGCCATACACCACCCGCGCCAGCCGAGCGTGCATCATCGCACCGGCACACATCGCGCAAGGCTCAAGGGTCACATACAGCGTGCATCCCGGCAGACGGTAGTTGGCCAGCACTGCGGCGGCGGCACGCAGGGCAGCAATTTCCGCATGCGCACTCGGGTCATGTTGCCCGATAGGCCGGTTGAAGCCTGTGGCGATTACTTCACCCTCGAAGACTAGCACCGCACCAACGGGCACCTCGCCTTCATCGCTCGCCTGCTTTGCGGCGGCCAGCGCCAATCGCATGAAGCGTTCGTCATGCAGGGAGTCCGCTTCGCTCATGGTCAGTCAGCCGTGATCTCGGCCCAGCAATTCGGCGTTTCATGCAGCACCAGTTTTTGCAGCCGCAAACCCGTACCATAGCGATCCTGATACACCGTGCGCAAAGTATCGAAGGCGGTACTGGCCAGATTTTCTACCGTCGGTATCCTCTCGATCACAACCGTCTTGTGATCAGGAATAGTCGCCAGAAAACTGCGAACGGCATTATCTTTTGCATACACCAGAAACGCGTGATCCCAGATATCCACCAGATGTTCTTTAGCCAGTGCCTTTACATCGGAGAAATCCATGATCATGCCGTTATCGGAACTGCCCTCTTCCTCAATCACCGCGCCCACTAGCGTGATCTCCAGGGTGTAACGATGTCCGTGCAGATTGCGACACTGACTTTTATGATCCGGGATGCGGTGGCCAGCATCGAATTCCAGTTTGCGGGTAATGGTGATCATCCGTATCGACTCAGGGTATCTGCAAAAGTTTATGGGTTTGTAAAGACAGCCGCCACCGGGGGTCTGCCTTACAAGTTTCAATAGTCAGTCGGGTGTGCGCTGCGTGATCAGCGCCGTCCATCGGCTGCAGAAAAAAATGCGTAAATGCCATGCCGGCAAAGACCGACAGGTCTTGCCCCTGCTGAGGAATCACGACCTTGATTTCATCTCCCCGCTCAACCACCAGCGGAGCGCCTTGCTTCGGGCTCACACAGATCCAATCCACGCCCTCGGGTACCGGCAACGTGCCATTGGTTTCGATGGCAATCTCGAAACCGCGCGCATGCAGCGCTGCAATCAGCGCGGCGTCCAGCTGGAGCAAAGGTTCGCCGCCGGTAAGTACCACGTATTTTTTACCGTGTCGGCCTGCGGGCCATTGCGCATCAATGATCTCAGCCAGCGCATTGGCATGCGGATATTTGCCACCCTGCGTGCCATCGGTACCGACAAAGTCGGTGTCACAGAAACGGCAGATGGCCGTCGCGCGATCTTCCTCGCGACCTGACCAGAGATTGCACCCGGCAAAACGACAAAACACGGCGGGCCGCCCGGCTTGTGCGCCCTCGCCTTGTAAGGTGTAAAAAATTTCCTTGACGCTGTAAGTCAATCGATTCAACCCGGATTTAGGGAAAGAAAAAAACGAAGCAGACCGGATTATCCAACAATTCGGGCCGCCGACGTCCGTTACGCCGGGGTGTTGTACGCGTTTTCAGGGAAAACGCACCACAAACACTGTGCCCTTGCCCTGCGGCCCGGAGCGGACTTCGATGACGGCATCATGATCACGCGCGATATCGCGCACAATGGCAAGGCCCAGTCCGGTACCCGGCTGCGACTGATCAAGACGGTAAAAGCGATGAAATACCCGACCTTTCTCTGGCTCCGGAATGCCAGGACCACTGTCTTCGACCATCAGCGTGCCGTGTCCCTGCACCTGCTGGCAGGTGATCGTTACGACACTGCCCGGCGGTGAATAACGTATCGCATTGTCCACCAGGTTATCGATCATGTCGCGCAAGAGGAAGCGATCACCCGCGACTTGTGTTGGATGCAAATCGAATCCGATGTCGATGTTTTTCTTGAGCGCCTCCTCGACAAACTGCTGTACCGACTCGGCCACCAGCGCATCCAGCGAGAGCTGCTCGAGTCGCCGACGCTCGAAGTTACCGGGCTCCGAACGCGCCAGCGCAAGCAACTGATTGGCCTGCCGGGTCATTCGCTCGGTGGATGCCAGCATGAGCGACAGCGACTGGGCCGTTTCCGGATCGTCCCGGTGATGGGACTTCATCCATTCGAGTTGCGCTCGAAACCCAGCCAGCGGCGTGCGCAACTGATGGGCCGCATCAGCCAGAAAATCCTGTTTGGTGCGGGCACTGTCTTGCACACGCGCCAGCAAATCGTTCATTGCCCGAATAAAGGGCTTGATCTCAACCGGCGAGTTTTGCAGCGGTAGCGGGGATAAATCGTCCGGCGTGCGACGCTCGAGATTAGTTTGCATATCACGCAGCGGCTGCAGCCCGCGATTGAGCACCAGCCAGATCACCGAAGGAATCAGCACAATCACCAGCAACTCCAGCGCCAGCAAGGACAGAAGGATGCGCAGCCGTATTTCCTGACGCTTGATCCGCGTCTCGGCCGCGCCAATCAGGATCGTTTCATCGCCGACATTGGTTCGCAGCGAGGTCACGCGGACATCCTCGCCCCGCATGCTTGCACCATAGGCGATCCAAGATTTATCTTTATCGGGAAGCTTCAGCGCAGGAAAATCGCGATCGCCTGCAATCGTATTGCCGTCCAGATCGCGCACGACAAAAAATACTTCATCCAGATGATCAACCCGGAGAATCTGTTCAGCTTGCTGGGAAAGGCGAAGCTCAACCGAAGAATCGGTTTCCTTCACATGCGGCACCAGCGCCCAGGCTGCATCGGCGAGGCTCTGATCCAGCGCCGATTGTGCGGGAATCCACGCCAACCAGTAGGCCGCTGCAGCAGCTGCCACGTTGACCGCCATCAGCGTGATCACCAGCCATTGCAGGAGTTTGAATCGAAGACTCATTCGGCCGAAGGCTCCAGCAAGTAGCCAAAGCCTCGAATGGTTTTAATGGAGATACCCGCAGAGTCAATCTTGGAACGCAGACGCGACACATAGACCTCGACGGCATTGAGCGTCACTTCTTCGCCGAAGGGAAGAATGGCATCGATGATCTGCTGCTTGGACACGACCCGGGAAGCATTCTGCATCAAGTATTCCAGCACAGCCCATTCGCGTGCAGACAGATCGATAGGATTGCCGTCAACGGTGGCGCGGCGTGCGACAGGATCAAGCTGCAATCCGCCGAGCTGCAGCTGTGAAGAACGGGGATGACTGCGACGCACCAGTGCTTTGAGGCGGGCGACCAGTTCAGGCGCCGCAAAGGGCTTGACCAGATAGTCATCTGCGCCTGTTTCCAGACCACGCACGCGATCCTGCACATCATCACGCGCCGTCAGCAGAAGCACGGGCAAGGTGCTGCCGCGCGAGCGCAGACGCCGCACGACTTCGAAACCATCGATACCGGGCAAACCGATATCAAGGACCGCCACAGAAACATCGCGCGAGATCAGCGCGCGATCCGCATCTTCGCCGTTATCGACCACATCGACTGTCATTGCCTGGCCACGCAAAATTCTCGCAATACCGTCAGCGAGCACATGATCATCTTCTACCAGCAGCACATGCATCGCTTGCAATCCAGAGTGAAGTATCAGGGATGAAAAGAAAAGCCCATGAAGGCCTTAAAAATGACACAGGCGCCCTGAAGTCGTGGCGCCTGTGTCTGATGAGGCTAAAGGTCAGGCAGCGTCAGGCACGCTGGGCAAACCCGACAAGGCCATGGCGAGTTCTTTCTCGTCATAGTTCTCATCTTTGAGATTGCCAGCAAAATAGGCCGAGTAGGCCGCCATATCAAAGTGGCCATGACCACACAGATTGAACAGAATCACCTCGCTCTTGCCCTCGCGCTTGCAGCGCAGCGCTTCTTCAATCGCGCCTTTGACCGCATGATTCGCCTCGGGTGCGGGTACGATACCTTCATGACGCGCGAACAACACGCCGGCCGCGAAACATTCGGTCTGGTGATACGCCGTCGCTTCGATCAGACCCAGCTCTTTCAGGTGCGAGACCAGTGGTGCCATGCCGTGATAACGCAAGCCACCGGCATGGAAACCGGGCGGTGTGAAGGTCGATCCCAGTGTGTGCATTTTGGTCAATGGCGCCATGTGTCCGGTGTCACCGAAGTCATAGGCATACTTGCCGCGCGTAAGCGAAGGACAAGCTGCTGGTTCGACTGCAACGATACGAGGCTTCGGACCGCCGCGCAAACCAGCGCCAATGAACGGGAAAGCAATACCGGCAAAATTCGAGCCGCCGCCGGTGCAACCCACGATGACATCAGGATAAGCATCGGCCATCGCCATCTGCTCCATTGATTCGATGCCCACGATCGTCTGATGCATCAGCACGTGGTTAAGCACCGAACCCAATGCGTACTTGGTGTCGTCATTCGTTGCAGCGATTTCAACCGCTTCGGAAATTGCGATACCCAGACTGCCGGGGTGATTCGGTGTCTTCTCGAGCACGGAGCGTCCATACTGCGTATCCATCGAGGGCGAAGCCACGCAACGGGCACCGTAGGTTTCCATCACCGCACGGCGGTAGGGCTTCTGGTCATATGACACACGCACCTGGAACACTGTGACATCAATACCGAACAGCGAGCCCGCGAAGGACAATGAGGTGCCCCATTGGCCCGCACCGGTTTCAGTCGTCAGACGCTTCACACCCGCCTGCTGGTTATAGAAAGCCTGCGGTATTGCCGTGTTGGGTTTGTGACTGCCTGCCGGGCTCACGCCTTCATATTTGTAGAAAATCTTTGCCGGTGTACCGAGTGCCTTCTCAAGTGCGTGCGCTCGATACAGCGGCGCGGGTCGCCAGAGACGATAAATGTCGCGCACAGGTTCAGGAATATCGATTTCGCGCTCGGTCGACACTTCTTGCATGATCAGTTCCATCGGGAACAGAGGCGCCAGATCATCCGGGCCGATCGGTTGCAAGGTACCCGGATGCAGCACGGGGGGCAGCGGCTTCGGCAGATCGGCCTGAATGTTGTACCAACGACGGGGAATACGGTCTTCAGGAAGCAGGAATTTGAGTTGTTGCGACATCGCTCGGGACTCCATCGTTATTTTGGTTATGGATAGGTTGCCTGGCCATCAAGGTACGCGCAAATCGTTATTTTTATAGCAATTTGATTTGCATCAGCTTCAGCCGGACAGACGCTAATTTACTTCGCTATGAGGGGTTTCGTCCATGCAGAAAGCAAAACCCCCTGCAAAGCAGGGGGCATTGAGCGGATGAATCTTCAAAGAGCGCCTTCTCGCAACCGCTACCGCGGCCGCAGCGACTCAGGCGGCATCCAGCTGAGACATCAACCATTTCGCGACGCGCAGCACGACTTTGTCTTCGCCATGCCGTCCTACGACCTGCAAACCAACCGGCATACCATTGCCTCCCTTAAAAAAGGGCACATGCACGCACGGCACGCCCAGCAAAGTCCAGACACGCCCAAACACAGGATCACCCGTCTGCGCCAGCGTGCCCGGTGCTTCGCCTACTGCACTGGGTGCCAGCAACACTTCAAACGCACCGAACGCATTGGAGACCATGCCTCGCGCGGACCGCGCCAGTTGCAGATTGGCGTGATGACGCTCAATCGGTATCTCCAGCCCGCTGTTGAGCACGTCGTTAAGTTTGTCGCTGAGGAGATGCGGATACCGCAGGCGTTCATGGGCCAGCGAGCGCACCAGATCAAAGGCCATAATTTCCTTCTGGGCTTGCAGCAACTGCGAAAACAGCAGCGGCAATTGCAATTCGCGAATCGGCATGCCCGCACGCGCCAGTACGCGGGCCGCGTGCTCGAAAGCCTTGTGGGTGTCTTCATCAGCGTGCGGCCATTCGTGGGTATGGCACATCGCTATCCGCGGCGTATGCGACACATCGAGCTGCAGCAGACCGCGGTCGCTGGTGGCGGCGGCAGCAAACAGGGCGACATCGTCGACCGATCGCCCCAGAAAGCCTACCGTGTCGAGCGAATCAGACAAGGCCTTGACGCCCGCGCGATTGACCATGCCAAAACTGGGCTTGTAACCCACTACGCCACAAAAGGCTGCCGGTCTGATCACGGAAGCCGCGGTTTGTGATGCATAGGCAAGCGGCACCATGCAATCGGCCACCGCCGCCGCAGAGCCGCTCGAGGATCCGCCGGGCGTATGCGTTAAGCCATGCGGATTGCGGGTCTTGCCCGGATTGAAGGCCGCAAATTCAGTGGTCACGGTTTTACCGACCATAATCGCGCCCTGCGCGCGGCACAATGCAACCGAAGCGGCATCCGCCGCCGGTTGATGCGAGGCGTAGATCGGAGAACCATAGGTGGTGGGCATATCCGCCGTGTCAAACAAATCTTTAACGGCGACAGGTAGCCCGTGCAAGAGTCCCTGTACCGGCCTGCGATCAAGCTGACGCGCCTGCTCCAGCGCGCTGTCCGCTGCGAGGTGCTGCCAAGCCTGGACATCCCCTTCCCTCGCCTCGATACGTTCGAGGCAAGCGCGCAGCAATTGTTCAGCCGTGATTTCCCGGCGCTCCAGCTGCCGTGCCAGCACACTGGCTGTTTGTTCGTTGAGGGCTTGCGGCATGATGAATCCTTCTTTTTGTTCTCAGCTGCACGAGTATAGGCGCAAGCATTGTGACCAGCATTTTTACAAGCGTCGGCTCAACCGGGACACCCATTCAACGGCATCTCAGTCTGTTATCGATTTGAGAATCCGCAGCCCGCGTAAAATGCGCGACTTCGGTTGTTTGAAAAAATCATGACGCTCTTGTTCAGTACCGCCACCGCAGTGAATGTCGCTTCGCATACCAGCATCTTGTTGGCGCTGATAGTCATGCTCCTCTGGCTGCGCCGCTGGCCTTTATTATTCGCGCTTTCAGTCTGGCCCGGAACGGTCGCGCATGAACTACTGCATTTTCTGGCGGGGTGGATCACGGGCGCGAAACCTGTCTCTCTGTCAGTGATTCCGCATCGTACGCTTGAGGGTGGCTGGGTACTGGGCTCAGTGGCATTCGCCAACCTGCGCTGGTGGAACAGCGCGCTGGTTGGCCTTGCACCGATGGCGCTGCTGCCTGGCAGCGCTTACCTGTTCATTGAATCAATCACCATGCCACTGCTGTCGACGCAGAGCGCGGGCATCAAACTCCTGGCAGCGCAATGCCTGATTGCCAGCTGGCCGAGTCCACGCGACTGGTCGCATGCGATTGTAGGGCTGGTGGCCATGGGACTGATCGCATTAATGGGATTTCTGTTGCTGATGAAGATGGGCGTTTTATGACGGATCAGCCGATTGACAAACCTTCTTTAGCACCTCATCGGACAATTCCAGCTCTACTTTTTGCTTTTTATCCGAAGCTGGATGGGTCCAGACAATCTCATCATCGTTCAGCAAAAATTTTTGCCTGAAAAGTATCAAGCCAGATTTGCATGAAATCTTGTAATTTGTCGATGCTGCATTGTGCAGCAGTCCCATCATGTCTCTTTGGGAACGAAAGATGAGCTTGATTTGAAACTGAACCTGTTTTGAAGAAGTTCGCTTGACAGATTGCACGTCAAGGAAGGTGCTTGATAACTCGTCACTTGAAAGCAGAACCCAATCAGCGCTTTTTGCCAACGGCGAGAAAAATATGAGCACTAAAAAAATAAATTTTTTCATAAAATTAACGGTAAACCTCATCATGATCACCCACATTGATCAAGATGATGTCTTTGTCAGAAATAATCATTTCCATCGTGATTCGGACACTCATGTTAATTGATACGCTGTGCAAACCACTAAGCCTACCCTTCAACGCATGCAGCCGCAGCGACGGGTGGTGGGGATTGGCCTCGATCAGACGCAGCGCCTTTATATAGATAGGCTCCATCTCCGGGTGGCGCTTAAGAAAGCGCGCTGCCCGACGTGTGTACTGATCAGTAAAAACCAGCTGCCAGGTCATTCGGCACTTTTATTGATTTTTGCAATTCTCCGTAAATGCTGAGCCACGGTCTCTTTCACAAAGCGTCCGGCATCGAGATCGGCCTTCGATTCGGCCAGCGCCGCCTCAATTTCACACTCGCGCAAGTACTGGTATTGCTCTTTGCTCATGACAATGTACCTGACTTCACCACGCACGGTTACTGATACCTCAGCTTGTTCCTGCAAGGCCTGCTCAATTGCACCGACACCTCTTGTTTTGAGATCATTGGCTGAAATAGGGTTCATCACAGCACTCCAAATCGTACGATTGACCACATTGTAAACAAAGAGCCAAGTGGCATCAATGCTTACCTGAATGGAACCCAACAAGCTCGGCAGGAGAGATTGGCCCCAGAGATACCAGAATATCTGATATCCCGGTACCGAAGCAGTTCGCAACTTGCAACCCTACCTTGCGGTAGCCGCCAACCTTGCGCGCGCCTTGTGTATTTTTTTATAACTGTCGAGCAGACGGTGATGCCGGTCGAGTCCCTCCAGTTTCATGCTGGTTGGCGTCAATCCAAAGAATCGCACGCTGCCATCGACCGAGCCGATGACTGCATCCATACGCTCGTTGCCAAACATACGACGGAAGTTGACCAGATAGTCATCCAGCTCCAGGTCGTCATCGCGTAAGACCTCCAGCACCGCATTCAAGGCCTGATAAAACAAGCCGCGCTCGACGGTGTTGTCGTTGTATTGCAGGAAGGCGCCTACCAACTCATGCGCTGCCTCAAATTGCTGTAATGCCAGATGAATCAGCAGCTTTAATTCCAGAACGGTCAACTGCCCCCACACCGTATTGTCATCAAACTCAATGCCGATCAGTGTCGCTATGTCGCCGTAGTCATCCAGCTCATTGTTTTCCAGACGATCAAGCAGTCCTGCCAAGCTTGTATTATCCAGACGATGCAAGTTCAGAATATCGGCGCGGAATAACAAGGCCTTGTTGGTGTTATCCCAGACCAAATCCTCGACCGGATAGATTTCCGAATAACCGGGCACCAGAATCCGGCAAGCTATGGCGCCGAGATGATCATGCGTCGCCACATAGACTTCCTTGCCCATGGCTTTGAGAATGCCGAACAGCGTTGCGGCTTCCTCAGCATTGGAGTTCTCGCCTTTACCGGAAAAATCCCACTCGACGAACTCGACATTCGCCTTGGCACTGAAAAAACGCCAGGACACGATACCGCTGGAGTCAATGAAATGCTCAACAAAGTTATTGGGTTCAGTGACTGCGTTGCTTTCAAAGGTGGGTCTGGGCAAATCGTTCAGGCCCTCAAAACTGCGACCCTGCAATAGTTCGGTGAGACTGCGCTCCAGCGCCACTTCGAAGCTGGGATGCGCGCCAAAGGAAGCAAAAACACCGCCGGTGCGCGGGTTCATCAAAGTGACGCACATCACGGGATAGGTTCCGCCCAGCGACGCATCTTTCACCAACACAGGAAACCCCTGCGCTTCGAGACCCTGAATCCCGGCCAAGATGCTCGGGTATTTCGCCAGCACCTCAGGGGGCACATCGGGCAGCGCGATTTCTCCTTCAAGAATTTCGCGCTTGACTGCCCGCTCGAAAATCTCGGAAAGGCATTGCACCTGTGCTTCGGCCAGCGTATTGCCGGCGCTCATGCCATTGCTGACGAAAAGATTTTCAATCAGGTTAGACGGGAAATACACCACCTCGCCATCCGACTGCCGCACGTACGGCAGCGAACAGATGCCGCGCTCCGTATTGCCGGAGTTGGTATCGATCAGATGGGATCCGCATAACTCGCCATCAGGGTTGTAGATTGGCAGGCAATAGTCATCCAGAATTTCCGCTGGCAGTGTATCTCCAGGACCCGGTTTGAACCAACGCTCGTTTGGGTAATGGACAAACGGAGCATTGGCAATATCTTCGCCCCAAAAAGCGCCCGCATAGAAATGATTGTTACTGAGCCGCTCGATATATTCGCCCAGCGCCGACGCCAGCGCACTTTCCTTGGTCGCGCCCTTGCCATTGGTAAAACACATCGGTGAGTGCGCATCACGAATATGCAATGACCACACATTAGGAATGATATTGCGCCAGGAAGCAATTTCAATCTTGATGCCAAGATCCGCCAGCAGCCCCGACATATTGGCGATGGTTTGCTCCAGCGGTAGATCCTTGCCCAGAATATAAGTGCCGGTATCAGAAGCAGGCTTCAGCGTCAGCAAGGATTGCGCGTCCGCATCCAGATTCGCCACCTCCTCAATGACAAATTCAGGCCCTGCCTGCACCACTTTTTTAACAGAGCAACGCTCAATGGCGCGCAAAATACCCCGGCGGTCTACTTCCGGAATATCCGGTGGCAACTCCACCTGTATCTTAAAAATTTGCTGGTAGCGGTTTTCCGGATCAACGATATTGTTTTGCGAGAGGCGGATATTTTCGGTGGAGAGATTGCGCGTGTCGCAGTACAGCTTCACAAAGTAAGCGGCACACAAAGCCGATGAAGCCAGAAAATAATCGAAAGGGCCCGGTGCCGATCCGTCGCCCTTGTAACGAATAGGCTGGTCAGCGATGACCGTGAAGTCATCGAACTTGGCTTCGAGACGCAGCTTGTCGAGAAAGTTGACTTTGATTTCCATGGGAGATTTTTAAAAATGAGCTTACCTATGAGATGACCGCAATTACCCTTGGCACTGAGGCCGGGCCGTCGGCGAATCTGTTATCGACCCTTGTGAGGTAACCTCGTGAAGCGCTGATTAAATAATCTCGCGCTTGCCCGCCGGCCGCGACCGGATGCCAAACAGCAACTCGGCCAGCGTGATGGTCGACAGATACAAGGTCTCCGCAGCCTGATCGTTCAATCAGGCCATCACTACTGCGTCTGGTTCTGGCTTCATCGACTCGGAAACGACGTTGGTATCCAGAACAATCATTCAGTCAAAGCTCAACGGTTTAGCTGGCGTCTTGTCTCGCACATTCTCGAACACAGCGATATCTTCAGTAGTCAAACCGATCTTGCGACCGATGTCGGCCAAGGCTTCGCCCATACGCACGCGTTTCTGCGGCTTAACCACGGCTTCCAGAATCTCGCGCACCTCCGCTTCCTCGCTGCGACCATGCTGGGCCGCCCGCACGCGCAAAGCACGATGAACCTCATCGGGCAAATTTCTCACAGTTAAGATTGCCATGATTTCAAACCTTTCATCTGCTTTCCGTGACTGCAATCACAGATAAATGCAGTAACCATGCAAACATCAAATTACTCCCACTCAATCGTCGCCGGCGGCTTACCCGAAATATCATAAACAACCCGATTAATACCTCGGACTTCATTAATGATGCGATTCGACACGCGTCCCAGCAACTCATGCGGCAGATGCGCCCAATGCGCCGTCATGAAATCCTGCGTCTGCACTGCGCGCAGCGCGACCACGTATTCATAAGTTCGGCCATCTCCCATCACGCCCACTGACTTCACCGGCAAAAACACTGCGAAGGCCTGGCTGGTCGCGTCGTACCAGTTCTTATGAAAATGCCCCACAGGCTGCCCTTCTGCCAGTTCCTGCGGCAGAGGAATCGCGGTGTTGCGTAACTCCTCGATGAAGATCGCATCCGCACGACGCAAGAGGTCGGCATACTCTTTTTTGACTTCACCCAGAATACGAACACCCAGACCCGGTCCCGGGAAAGGATGACGATAGACCATGTCATGCGGCAGGCCGAGTGCCACACCCAGTTTTCTGACTTCGTCCTTGAACAGGTCTCGCAGCGGTTCAAGCAGTTTCAGATTCAAAGTATCCGGCAGGCCGCCGACGTTATGATGACTCTTGATCGTGTGCGCGCCTTTTTTACCTTTGCCGGCACTCTCAATCACATCCGGATAAATGGTGCCTTGCGCGAGCCATTTGGCGTTCTTGCGCTTGCCTGCTTCAACCTGAAATACCTCGACAAATTCGCGGCCGATAATTTTGCGTTTAGCTTCTGGATCGCTGACACCAGCGAGGTGTCCCATGAACTGGGCGGTGGCATCGACATGAATCACGCGCACGCCCAGATTCTTGGCAAACATATCCATCACCATCTGGCCTTCGTTCAGGCGCAGGAGGCCGTGATCAACGAAGACGCAGGTGAGCTGGTCACCAATGGCGCGATGAATCAGTGCCGCCGCCACGCTGCTGTCCACACCGCCGGAGAGACCGAGAATCACTTCATCGCTGCCCACCTGCTGCCGAATCGCTTCGACGGCTTCGGAGACATAGTCAGGCATGTTCCAGTCCGCTTTACAGCCGCAGATCTCGTGCACAAAGCGTCCGAGCATGGCAGCGCCTTGCAGCGTGTGCGTAACCTCGGGATGAAACTGTACTGCGTACAAGCGGCGCTCTTCGTCTGCCATACCTGCCACAGGGCAGCTATCGGTCGAGGCCATCAGCTTGAAGCCCGGTGGCACGTCGATAACTTTGTCGCCGTGGCTCATCCAGACTTTGAGCATGCCGTGACCTTCGGGGGTCACAAAATCATTGATGTCTTTGAGCAGCGCGGTATGACCCCGTGCGCGAACTTCGGCATAGCCGAATTCGCGTACTTTGCCATTCTCGACTTTGCCACCCAGCTGCGCTGCCATGGTCTGCATGCCATAGCAGATGCCCAACACCGGCACACCAAGTTCAAACACAGCTTGTGGCGCACGCGGCGTGTCGCCCTCGGTCACCGAACTGGGGCCACCGGACAAAATAATACCGACGGCACCGGAGGCGCGGATGAAGTCATCACTGACATCATAGGGATGGACCTCGGAGAACACACCCGCTTCACGTACACGACGTGCGATCAGCTGCGTGACCTGGGAACCGAAATCAAGGATAAGAATCTTGGCGTGCATGGGCGAACTCTTTAAAAAACAGGTTCTTTAAAAAACACAAGCGGCATTACTGCCGCCTGTATTTGATGCGATGTTGCTTTAGTCAGCGCGATAGTTAGGCGCTTCCTTGGTGATCTGTACGTCATGCACATGCGACTCGCGCATGCCGGCGGAGGTGATTTCAACGAACTGTGCTTTCTCGCGCAGTTCATCAATTGTCGCGCAACCGCAATAACCCATGGAAGAGCGCACACCACCCACCAGCTGATACAGGATGGCGAGCACGCTGCCTTTGTAAGGTACCCGACCCTCGATACCTTCGGGGACGAGCTTGTCTGTGTTGTTGGACGCATCCTGGAAGTAGCGGTCTGCCGAACCATCCGACATCGCGCCCAGGCTGCCCATGCCACGGTAGGATTTGTAGCTGCGGCCCTGATACAGGATCACTTCACCCGGCGCTTCCTCGGTACCGGCAAACATGCTACCCATCATGACCGTCGATGCGCCAGCGGCGAGCGCCTTGGAGACGTCACCGGAAAAACGAATGCCACCGTCGGCGATACAGGGAACGCCTGTGCCTGCGAGGGCTTGCGAAACATTCGATATGGCCGTGATCTGAGGCACGCCAACGCCAGCGACAATACGCGTGGTGCAAATCGATCCGGGGCCAATGCCGACCTTCACTGCATCTGCACCGTGATCAACCAGCGCTTTGGCTGCTTCGGCAGTGGCGATATTACCGCCGATGACTTCGACTTCAGGAAAACGACGCTTGACCCAGCGGACACGATCCAGCACGCCCTGCGAATGACCATGCGCGGTATCGACGACGACCACATCGACACCGGCGGCTACCAGCAGTTCAATGCGCTCGTCATTATCCGGACCCACACCAACCGCAGCGCCGACGCGCAGCTTGCCCTGATCGTCCTTGGCGGCGTTCGGATGCTCGGTGGATTTGCGGATGTCCTTGACGGTGATCAGGCCGCGCAATTCAAATGCGTCATTGACGACCAACACGCGCTCGAGACGGTGTTTGTTCATCAGGCGCTTGGCTTCGGCGGGATCAGCGCCTTCTTTGACGTAGACGAGTTTTTCGCGCGGGGTCATTTTGACGCGGACTTCGGCGTCGAGATCTTCTTCAAATCGCAAGTCGCGGTTGGTGATGATGCCAACGACCACCTTGCCCTCCACCACCGGAAATCCGCTGATGCCGTGCTGATGTGATAGCGTAATCACATCACGCACCTTCATGGTGGGCGGAATCGTGATCGGATCTCTGACCACACCAGCCTCAAAGCGCTTGACTCGGGAGACTTCGCGAGCCTGCTCGCGCGAGCTCAGATTTTTATGAATGATGCCGATGCCGCCTTCCTGGGCAATAGCGATGGCAAGACGAGATTCGGTGACGGTATCCATCGCCGCGGAGACCAGCGGTATGGACAGGGAAATCTTGCGGGTCAAGCGGGTGTGCAGCGAGGTGTCTTTGGGCAGGATGGCAGAATAGGCCGGCACAAGCAGCACATCATCGAAGGTGAGTGCTTTCTGGAGTAGACGCATGGTGATTCCTGTAGGCGCAAAACCGAATTATACAGAAATCACCCTCTTTCCCCTCCGGCGGCTGCCTTGTGCAGGGCACGGCGGCGCCGGGATTCCATGGGGTCGGCCTGAAGCGGCCGGTAGATCTCGACCCGGTCGCCATCGCGAACGATGGTGCCAGTGGGCTTCAGTTTACCGAACAAACCGACCTTGTTACGAGCCAGATCGATTTCGGGAAAGCGGGTCAGCACCCCGCTGGCCTCAATCGCCCCGGCAATGGTCGTGCCCTCTGTGACCTCCAGCGTCTTGAGGAAGATGTCGTCGGGGCGGGCATAGCAAACCGTGATTTTTTGCGCTTGTGGGTCAGTCCTGTCATCCATACACGGCCTCGGCGCGCTTGCAGAAGGACTCGACGAAGCTGTCGGCGATTTTCGAGAAGACAGGGCCGATGAGTTTTTCGAGCATCTTGCTGGAAAATTCGTAATGCAGATCGAACTCGATCTTGCAGGCATCCTTGCGTAGCGACTTGAAATGCCACTGACCATCCAGATGACTGAAGGGCCCTTCAACCAGCGTCATTTGCATGCTCGTGGGCGGCGTATGGGTATTCTCGGTAGTGAAACTCTGGCGGATGCCGTGGTAGTTGATCTGAATGGCCGCCACTAGCCGGTCGGGCGCCCTCTCACGGATCTCGACCCCCCCACACCAAGGCAAAAACGCCGGATAATCCTCGACCCGGTCGACCAGGGCGAACATCTGCTCGGCGCTGTAAGCAAGCAGGACTGATTTATGGACAACGGCCATGATGCCATTTGATAAAATGCGAGGCTTGCATTCTAACCCGGGCGCCACAAGCGCTCCCCCGCCCCCCACTTCTCCCAGATGAGTATTGTCGACAATAAAAAAGCCTTCCACGATTATTTCATCGAGGAACGCTTCGAAGCGGGCATGGTTCTGGAAGGCTGGGAAGTCAAATCCATCCGGGCCGGACGGGTGCAACTCAAGGAAGCCTACGTCATCGTGCGCAGGGGCGAGGTCTACCTGTTCGGTGCCCACATCAGCGCCCTACCCACTGCCTCTACTCACGTCAGCCCGGATCCGGTCCGGACCCGCAAGCTCTTGCTGAAGGCTGAGGAAATTAAAAAGCTGATCGGGAAGGTTGAACGGTCTGGCTACACGCTGGTGCCCCTGAACCTGCATTACCAGCGCGGGCGCATCAAGTGCGAAATTGGTCTAGCAAAAGGCAAGAAGCAACATGACAAGCGGGATACTGAGCGCGCACGGGATGCGCAGCGCGAGATTGCCAAGGTCATGAAGCAGAATCGGCGCTGACCTGTACATAATCGTATGCAGCAAACACACCCAACGCCGCTATCCCTATTGGTGTGAGTCCAAATTAATTTGCAGGGACCTACCACCGAGCGATGTCAATTTTTTTCTCGCGCGCCTCACTCGGCTGTAGGCAAAAAAACCACACCTCACAATTTGTTCAATGACTGTTTTCTGCGCCGATATCCGCCTACCTAAATATGAACAGAATGATTACCAAAGCCAAGAGGATCATCAGTAACTGCGCACGGTAGTCTAGGAACCATGGATACCGTCGACTCATTGGCAACATTTTGATCGACCAGAAAGTACTCGTGTCGTTGGGGTGTTGGGTTTTAATACCTAACCGACTACCAATTACATAAACCAGCGCGCAGATTATTGTGGTGAGACCCGCCGTCTCCAGGAAGTGCAGCGGCCAATATCCCATTTGATCGACGACGAGCAAGATTATGCCGAGGCCATGGCCTGCAAGTAAGCAGACCCAAGCGCCGGAGCTTGTCCCGGAACGCCACCAAAGTCCAAGAATATAAACAACGACAAAAGGTGGAACTGCAACTGCGAACATCTGCTGCAAATAAAAAAATAAATTAGGAAAATTTGCGATGACAGGTGCCCAGACAATAGCAACCATCATGAAACCTAAAGTCAGTCCACGAGCTCGGAACAACTGCTTAGGTGCGGAGAGATCTGTGGGTGGATTATCGCTGCTTCTTTCAAGAAAATCGTAGTGTACTAACGCCGATGCGGCATTGATTGTGCTGTCAATCGTAGACATAATGGCAGCGAGGATCGCTGCAAGCACGATACCGCGCAAGCCTACCGGCAGTAATTCCTTTACGAGCGTCGGGAACACCTGATCGCCTGATGGCAGATCTGGAAATAGGCTAACCGCCATGGCTCCCGGCAGCACCATTAAGAATAATGGCAGGAGCTTCAGTGAGGCTGCTAAGGTAGCTCCCCAGCGTGCATGGTCTTCGGAAGCGGCAGCGAGGAATCTTTGACTGATGTAATGGTTCATCGACCAATAATAGAGCCCGAGAATTGGAACGCCAAACAGCAAACCGGTCCAGGGCATGTCTGAGTCTGACATCGGCTTCAGAAGTGATAAATGTCCATCAGGCAGACGGGCGGTAGCGGCGCTCCAGGAAAAGTCAAAGGCAGCAAATACGGTTACCGAAATGATCGCGCTGCCGATTAGCAAGATTGCCGCTTGAATTGCGTCCGTCAGCATCACTGCCCGCAAGCCACCGAATATTGTGTAAACGCCGGCGAACACGCCGAGAAAGAACACTGCCGGCCACAAAGGCAAATCGGGCAAAAAAACCTGTAACACCAATGCGCCTGCATACAAACTACCAGCAGTATCTACCAAAATGCTGAGTGCGATCATCCAAGCGGACACATACTTTCGTATCCGCGGGCTATACCGCAATTGAAGATATTCGGGTACGGTACGGCAATGCGTCCGTAAGTAAACAGGTATAAGGAACACGGCCGCAAAAAGAAGCACGACACCGGCCATCAATTCGTAGTTGGCTACAGCGATACCCGACGTATAAGCCGCACCGGAAAGTCCAATTAAAGTGGTCGACGATATATTCGACGCAAATAATGACAAGCCTACTAGCCCGAAACCTAGTCCGCGCCCGGCAAGGAAAAGATCATCCGCCGATTCGACTCGTCGGGAGGACCACCACGCTACGCCACTAATTATCGCGAGGTAAACCAGTGGTACGAATGTATCGATCCAATTCAGCATTGCGGCATTTTCATAAGATAGCGCATGATGACAGGCATCAGTTAATCCTTAAGCAAGGTGATTTCATCTTTTCGAAGATTAATCACAAAGTGGCTTCAGCATGTAATAGAGACCCAGAGCACCTAGTATCCGCCTCGAATGAAATGGTTCCACATACCATTTGAAAAAAACTCATTACTGCGATTATCCGACATATCGATAACTGATTTTACCTTTTTCTCGCATTATGAGCCCCGCACCCCATGGTGCGCGCCCGGTCTCGCCAATCTCTTCTGAAACACATTCTGCCTGTGAGAACACATATCTGATTATGCGATACACTTTTCAACAGCGAGACACATTTTGCATAGCTCAGCAATCGGTTATTATTTGTGTTGACGCACTTTTCGCACCATCTGCCGAGATAATTAAGTTGCTTGATACATAGCAACACTGCTCATCGATGTGAAACAGGTTTTGCTGCAAGCGATTAATGAAAAAATAATTTTATTTTACATAAAAATAAAATTTTCCCGTTGTCGCCACCGCCTGCGAAATAGAAATTAGTACTTTATTTTAATTCCAAATAAAATCGAGAATGAAAAAAATCGCTTTTCTATCGGCGGTACTTGTCAGCTTTGTGGTTTTGCCTAGCTCCGCCCAAAATACGAAAGTTACCGTTGGTGGAGTCTCAGATGGTAACGGAACTGTTATCACCAGCAATCTCGCATGGAAGAGTAACAGCGCTAAAGAATCTTCCTGGAGTCAATACGTCGATGCCAACTCGATTTTTCGTCGCAACAATGGCGTGACCAGCCGCAATGAAGTGAATATGTTTGGTAAATTAAACTACGACCTAAATAAAAAACACTATTTACAAACAGCCATACGCGTGGAGTATAACAAGTTCACTCGCTTCTCGAAAAAATACGTGATTGGCTTCGGGCATGGCTATTATTTATTAAGAACAGAGCGGTCACAATTGTCTGCCGAGACCTCTGTAGCTCAGGCATTCGGCAGCGGATTGAGTCAACTCATCTTTCGCGAAAGCATTTGGGCATCTCATAAATTCAACGATAAATCTGAGATATCCAACAAAATACTGTACGAAAGCGGCGGAATTTTTCACGAGATACGTAACGTTCTTGCACTTAACTATCAACTCACCGATTCCGTGCTTGCAAGCCTTGTAAGCACGCGCACATTAAGCCGAGGGGCTTTGAGCACGAGCGTGGTTTCGATTAACCTTGGCGTTAATTTTTGATATTTTTTTGGAAAATATATATGTCTAGCACTTCATAAGCACCATCTTGACTAATGAAACACTGACCAAATAAAACCTCACACAAGTCAAAATGGCCAGCAGTAAATCGCCGAATGAAAATAAAGCAAATGACCACATATAAAAAATCCCAGCGCGCCCCCTCCTACTTTTTTATTTTGGCAATGCTGGGTTCTGTGTGTGTGCCCTCTTTCGCAAATTTATCTCACTTACCGAAAAAAAATACTCAAAAATCTACGCGCAGTGAAGACAACAAAGCGCGATCTGCCAGTACCCAAAAGAAACACGTGACGAATAATATTGGTCTACGTGCGCGCTCTGCGCTTGTTATGGACAAAGCGACTGGAAAAGTTTTATATGAACAAAAGGCGAACGAAGTTCTGCCTATTGCCTCCATTACAAAGCTGATGATGGCCTTGGTCGTCGTCGAGTCAAAAATTAAGCTCGATAAAAAAATTAGAATCGCGGACGATGATTTGCGAGCAACAATGCAACTTCCCTCACGACTACCTAAAAATTCGTTGCTCACCCGCGAAGAAATGCTGCGTCTTGCGCTGATGAGCTCCGAGAATCGTGCGGCATCTGCCTTGGCGAGGACCTACCCCGGCGGTCGAGCTCGATTTATAAAGCAAATGAATCTGCGCGCAAAATCATTGGGCATGACCCGATCGAGATTCATCGATGCGACTGGCCTTCGCAATGGAAACCTATCGACTTCACGTGATCTAGTGAAGCTAGTCATCGCAGCTGCAAAAAACCCCCTGATCAAAAAATTTTCAACCTTAAAAAGTAGAACGATTCGAACAGGGAAGTACATAATTCCATATGCGAATTCGAACAAATTAGTTAGGGATGATTCTTGGAACATTACATTGCAAAAAACAGGCACCACACGGAAAGCAGGTCGATGCGTCATCATGTTGACAAAGATTTCAGGGCGTCCCGTGATTATGGTACTGCTCCAGAGTCGAGGTAAATTGGGCCGGGTAAAAGATGCTCAAAGATTACGATCTTGGATCGAATTGCAATCCCCGGTGAGGGGCCGGCAAACGTAGCTACTTGAGGGGGGACGATACTGATGCCGACGACGCAATGCCTGCCTGGACCAGTTTTTCCAAGCCCAGAAATGACAGCATCAAAAAACAAAACCCCCGCGCTTTTCAGCGTCGAGGGCCCAATACTTCAGTACTGCCTGTTGTTGCTTGTTATTCCGAATTCGTGGAACAGAGTTTAGCGAAAAATTTCTCTGTGTCAACACCTGAATTCAAAATTTTCATATTTTTCCTGCCAGCGTCTGCCAGGTAGCAATCACGGAGTCCGGGTTCAGTGAGATTGAGCTGATCCCCTCCTTCATCAGCCACTCCGCAAAGTCCGGATGATCCGACGGGCCCTGCCCGCAAATGCCGATGTATTTGCCCTTGGCCAGACATGTCTGGATTGCCTTGGACAGCAGGACTCTGACGGCCGGGTCGCGCTCATCAAAATCCGCCGCCAGCAATTCCATGCCCGAGTCACGGTCCAATCCCAGTGTGAGCTGAGTCAGGTCGTTGGAGCCGATGGAGAAACCGTCGAAATACTCCAGAAATTCCTCGGCCAGAATCGCGTTGGACGGTACTTCGCACATCATGATCAGACGCAGGCCGTTCTCGCCCCGCTTGAGACCGTACTTCGCGAGCAGGCCCACGACTTTTTCTGCCTGGCCCAGCGTGCGCACAAACGGCACCATGATCTCGACATTGGTCAGACCCATGTCTTCACGCACCCGTTTCATCGCGATGCATTCCATTTCGAAGGCTTCCGCGAAATCTGCCGCCAGATAGCGAGCCGCACCGCGGAATCCGAGCATCGGGTTTTCTTCGTCTGGCTCGTAGCGTGAGCCGCCGATCAGCTTTTTGTACTCGTTCGACTTGAAATCAGACAGACGCACGATCACCGGGCGTGGCCAGAAAGCGGCAGCAATCGTTGCAATGCCCTCGGCCAGCTTGTCCACATAAAAGGCCTTGGGTGATGCATGACCTCGGGCCACAGATTCGACGGCCTTTTTCAGGTCGGGATCGACATTCGGGTAGTCGAGAATGGCTTTCGGATGCACGCCGATATTGTTGTTGATGATGAATTCCAGACGTGCCAGCCCGACGCCATCGTTCGGTGTGGACTGGAAATCAAAGGCCAGCTGAGGATTACCAACATTCATCATAATCTTCAGCGGCAGCTTGGGCAGTTCGCCGCGAGCCACCTCGCTGATTTCGGTTTCTAGCAGACCGTCATAGATGCGGCCCTCGTCGCCCTCGGCGCAAGACACGGTCACCAGCGTGCCATCCTTGAGCACGTCCGTTGCATCGCCGCAGCCGACCACGGCGGGCACGCCCAGTTCGCGCGCGATGATCGCAGCGTGGCAGGTACGACCACCGCGATTGGTGACGATCGCTGCCGCGCGCTTCATCACTGGCTCCCAGTTGGGATCGGTCATGTCAGCCACCAGCACATCGCCGGGCTGCACGCGCTCCATTTGCTCGGGGTCTTTGATCACACGCACTGGACCAGCGCCAATCTTCTGCCCGATGGCACGGCCCGAGGCCAGCACATTGCCAGTGCCCTTGAGCTTGAAGCGCTGCTGGATGTCGCCATGCTTTTCTTGCGATTTCACCGTTTCGGGACGCGCCTGGAGAATATAGAGCTTGCCGTCGCGGCCATCCTTGCCCCATTCGATGTCCATCGGACGCTGATAGTGCTTCTCGATGGTGACAGCGTAACGCGCCAGTTCCGCAATTTCCGCATCCGTCAGCGAATAGCGATTACGCAATTCGATGGGGACATCCACCGTACGCACCGAGCGACCTGCCTTGGCTTCGCCGGTAAATTCCATCTTGATCAGCTTGGAGCCGATGTTGCGACGGATGATCGGTAATTTGCCCTGTTCCAGCATGGGCTTGTGAACGTAGAACTCGTCCGGATTGACCGCACCCTGCACGACCGTCTCGCCCAGGCCGTAGCTGGATGTGATGAACACCACGTCCTTGAAGCCGGATTCGGTGTCAATGGTGAACATGACGCCGGCGGCACCCAGATCAGAGCGCACCATGCGCTGCACGCCGGCAGACAGGGCGACCTCGGCATGCGTAAAGCCTTTGTGCACGCGATAGGAAATGGCACGGTCGTTGTACAGCGAGGCGAAGACGTGCTTCATGGCCTCCAGCACGTTGTCGATACCGACGACATTGAGGAAGGTCTCCTGCTGACCGGCAAATGAGGCGTCAGGCAGGTCTTCGGCGGTTGCGCTGGAGCGGACTGCGAACGACATTTCACTTGAAGAGTCGTCTACAAGTTTATGATAAAAATCAGTTATTTCCTTTTGGAGACGGGGCTGAAACGGTGTTTCGATGATCCATTGACGGATTTCCGCACCCGCAGCGGCGAGCGCTCGAACATCTTCGATATCGAGACTAGCCAGGCGATCGGCAATACGATCGGCCAGTGACGCGCCCTTGCCGTCGCTGTAGGAAAGAAAATCGCGAAATGCCTGTGCAGTGGTCGCAAAGCCGCCGGGTACGCGCACATCCATATGCGCGAGCTGGCTGATCATTTCACCCAGTGATGCGTTTTTACCGCCGACAGACTCAACGTCTGTCATGCGGAGATTTTCGAAGGAAACGACGTAAGTCGCGTCCTGATCAAGGGCCTGGTGACCCCCCGTGGATGCTACGTTGGACATGACAACCTCTTTGATGGTGGGAAATCTTCAATTGCGCCTCGCAAGTGGGTTTATGTTTGTTATTCTCGTGTCACGCTGCGTGGGAAAAAATTCGTAGCCGATATTTTACAGGCCGAAAACACCTTTTCTGCGCGCACGACCGTACTTTTTCTGTTATTTCTTTGCAAATTAATCATGTACAGCTCCAATTCCAGCAACAGCGGCAGCTTTGACCGAACCGTATTTTTCGTCTCGGACGGGACAGGCATTACCGCTGAGACCTTCGGGCATTCGGTGCTGACCCAGTTTGATCTGCGCTTCCGACAAATCCGGCTCCCTTTCATCGACTCGACCGACAAAGCTCATGATGCCGTCCGCCGCATCAATGACTGTTGCGCTACCGAGGGTAAACGACCGATTGTGTTCTCTACGCTGGTCAAGTCCGATCTGTCCGAGATCGTCAGGCGCTCCGAAGGTATGCACATGGATCTGATCCAGACCTTCGTCGATCCGCTGGAACAGGAACTGGGCATCAAGTCCACGCACACGATTGGCCGCAGTCATAATATTGCCGATTCCGCCGACTACAAGAACCGTATTGAGGCGATTAATTTTTCGCTGGCCCATGATGACGGTCAATCGCACAAGAACCTCTCCATGGCCGATGTGATTCTGGTGGGCGTTTCCCGCTCTGGAAAAACGCCCACCAGTCTGTACCTGGCCATGCAATATGGCATCAAGGCCGCGAATTACCCGCTGATCCCCGAAGACTTCGAACGCGGTCAGATGCCCAGCGGCCTCAAGCCATTCAAGGGAAAAATTTTCGGCCTGTCGATTGCGCCGGATCGTCTGACCGAAGTGCGGAATGAGCGGCGTCCCGGGAGCAAATATGCGTCTCTGGAAAATTGCCGCTACGAGGTGAATGAGGCCGAAAAAATGATGCACCGCGAAGGCATACGCTGGGTGTCGACCACCGTGAAATCAATCGAGGAAATTGCCACCCTGATTCTGCAGGAGCTGGGGCTGAATCGACGCGTCTATTGAACCACTAACGAGCGCCGGTCAGGCGCGCCATCAGGGCGCGGTATATATAGGCTGATTCGAGCTCAGTCTCCCAATCATCCGTCTGGCTGGCCTTCGGGATCGGGGCCGTCTCCCCTGCCAGATCGGCACGGGCGTTGACGTTATCGCGCGGAATGCCATGGCTCTCCAGATCGAGGGCTCCCAGAAAATTGGCCATGCCCTGGTAATCCGAATATCTTGCGGCATCCAGTCCCCAGTTAAATCGGGTTTCGATCATATCCTGGCTTTCCATCTCGGGATTTCTGCTCAGCCATGAAATCGCCATCTGACGCACCTTGGTATCCGTCGACATGGTTTGCTTGTACATGAAAGCGATCGTCGCAAGATTGACGACGATACTGACATGAGGGCTGCGCATGGGGGCATCGCGCAGAAATTCCCAGTAAATATCCACCGCATCATCACCCCCCAGCCGTTTGAGGATCGCGAACGGAAAATGCAAATTCCAGTTCTCGATACTCAGCCCGTTACGCTCCAGTGCTTCTCTGTGGAGGATAGCGACCTCTGCGGCATTCACGTCGCGCACTATCGTTGTTTCAGCGCTGTGTCTGGCGATCTTCTGAAGCGACCGGAAATAGGCTTTGGCGAGATCGATACGCATTTTTTCGATCTGCGTCTTGCCCAGTATCTGAAATATCGGGTTGCAAATACCTGGCAGGGGTGAGTACCGCAAAAAATCGACGGGTGAGGCGACGTAAGGATCGTTATCCCGCGTACCTAAAACCGCCCAGGCTGCCAATCCGTAACTGCGCTGCCTCAGATACCGGTAAAACTCAAGAACACTGCCCGCCTCCAGGATCTGATGGAGATCGCGCAGGTCTTCACTCGAAAGCGGTGTTTGCATGACGGATCATTAGGCGACGCAGGCAGTGATTTGCCTGCTTGGACAGCAGCCGGAAATCTACACGCTTCCTTCAATGAATTCGCGCGTTGCTGGGTTTTACGCAACACTTTGAAAAAAATTTTAATCAGATGACAAAGCGCTCTGTGACAAAGACGATGCCGGCGAATCTGAATCAGCGAGTAGCACCTTGCTGACGAATCTGTTCAAAAAGGCAGACAGCGGCACTGGCCGCGACATTCAGAGATTCGATAGTGCTGCGTTGAGGAATGGACAAACGATGCGCACAGAGGGTGAGCAAGGTGTCCGATACACCCCGACCCTCATTGCCAAACAACCAGGCGCAGGGCATGCGCAAATCGAGGTCGTAGAGTGAGATATGGGCATGCGAACTGGTGGCAAGAACAGGCACACGGGAGGCACCGATCAATGCAGATAGATCGACATTTTCAGCGATGTCGAGTGCAAAATGCGCCCCCATGCCGGCACGTAAAACTTTCGGGGACCAGGCCAACACGGTACCGCTGCCACAATATACGTTCGAAATACCCGCTGCCGCTGCAGTACGAAGTATAGAGCCAAGATTTCCCGGATCCTGCACACCATCGAGCAAGACTGCTGCAGTTTTCAATTCAGCACGGCCTGAGGCCGGCGGTATGTCGATGACAAAAAGCAGGCCGATGCCGTTCTCGACCTGACTGAGTGGCGCAAAGAGTGCATCCGACATCAATGCCACTGGTGTACCCAGCGCCAGACAGGACTCAACAATGGGGATGACTTCGTTATGTGCCTGGGCACTTTCGCTCACAACACAAGTGAGTGGTGCTCCGCGATGCTGTAACCAGGCACTGCATAAATGAATACCATCGAGGACGGTTTGCGCTGATTTTTTTCTGGCCTGCGCACTGCTGGCCAGCTGACGCAGCGATTTGTATTGCGGATTCTCGCGAGAACTGATGGTACGGATAGACATAGCGTTCAAACCGGCGTCCCTGCCAGCACCGCGCGCACTGGAGCGTAAGAGCGACGGTGCTCGGGCGTTACGCCATGTAACCTGAGACGTTCCAGATGCACAGCGGTCGGATAGCCCTTGTGCTGATCAAAGGCGTACTGAGGATACAGCGCATGCATCGTCATCAGTGCTGCATCCCGCGCGGTCTTGGCAAGAATTGATGCCGCTGAAATTTCTGCAACCTTGTCATCGCCTTTGACAATCGCTTCGGTACGCACTGCACAGATCGGACAGCGGTTGCCATCGATGAGCGCGAGTTCGGGTGGCACGGACAAGCCCTCAATCGCGCGGCGCATCGCCAACATCGTGGCTTGCAAAATATTGAGCTCATCGATTTCCGCGGCTGTGCAATGCGCAATCGACCATGCCAGCGCATCGCGCTGAATCACCAGTGACAGCGCTTCTCTTTTGGCTGCTGTCAGCTTTTTGGAGTCGCGCAATCCTTCAATCGGTCGCTCAGGATTCAGGATCACAGCGGCCGCATAGACCGGACCGGCAAGTGGCCCTCTGCCCGCTTCATCAACGCCACAAATCAGCGTGGCGCCGAAATCCAGTGTGGCACTGGCATCTTGCTTAAAGCTTGTCATGCTGGAAGAGTAATTCCATGACCGCATGCGCGCTTTGCGACGCCGTGTTGCGCATCAGGTCGTGATGCAGATCGACAAAGCGACGACGCAAACGTTGTCGGTTCTGATCATTGGACAACTGTGCCCATAGCGCACTGGCGAGGCCCGCAGGCGTTGCGCGATCCTGCAACAGTTCGGGTACCAGAAACTCGCGCGCCATCACATTCGGCAGACCAACCCAGGGCTGATAAGCCATCAGTCGCAACACCTGCCAGCTCGCAGCGTTCATGCGGTAGCTGATCACCATGGGTTTTTTAAACAAGGCGACTTCCAGAGTCGCCGTGCCGCTGGCCACAAGTGCCGCATCGCAGGCCGTGATCGCTTCATGAGAACGGCCGGTCAGGATGGTGTGCGGCAATTTCTGCAACTCGGGGCGTGCGATCAGCTGCTCGAAATACATGCGTTGCGTCTCACCCGCCATCGGAATCAGGAAATGCAGCTTGGGATCGCGCTTGAGCAGCATGGCCGCGGTTTCCATGAAGACGCGCGCGTTGTACTTCAGCTCGGATAGGCGACTGCCCGGCAGTATCGTCACGACACGAGCATTTCGGTCAATGCCCAGTACATCCCGTGCTTCATCCTGATCCGGATCCATCGGTATGACCTCGGCCAGCGGATGTCCGACGTACGTGACGGGGATATTGGCCTTGCGATAGATGGCTTCTTCAAACGGAAAGATCACCAGCATATGCGATACCGCTCGAGCGATTTTTTTGATTCGCCCGCGTCGCCAGGCCCAGATGGAGGGGCTGACGAAATGAATGGTCGGTATGCCTGCCTGCTTGAGACGGATTTCAAGATCAAGATTGAAATCCGGTGCATCCACACCAATGAAGGCGGCCGGCTTTTCACGCAGCAGCTCGCTCGTGAGATTGTCGCGAAAACCTTTGAGCTCGCGATAATGCGCGAGCACTTCGAACAGCCCGCGCACGGCCAGCTTGTCCATCGGATAGTCGGAGACGAAACCATACTCGGCCATCGACGGTCCGCCGATGCCATGCATATAGGCGTCGTTGATCATGGGCCGCAAGCCAGATAGCAGACGGCCCGCCAGCAAGTCGCCGGACGCTTCGCCGGCCACCATGGCCAGCCTCAGGTCAGCGGACGATGCCACGGCTGACGTTCTGCAAAAACTCGCGCAGGAGTTTCATGTGAGGGGCGAATTCCGGCGCAGACTTCTCTTCGGCTTGCAACGCCGCTTTTGCTTCGTCCAGTGTCAGACCGGATTTGTAAATCAGTTTGTACGCGTGTCGGATGGCATTAATCGCCTCGCGGGAAAAACCGCGGCGCTTGAGACCTTCGCTGTTGATGCCATGCGCAGCAGCTGGGTTACCGGAAAGGATCACGAAAGGCGGCACATCCTGAGTGAGACTGGTACTCATGCCAACCATCGCATGCGCACCAATCTTGCAAAACTGATGAACATTGGAAAATCCACCCATGATCGCCCAGTCGCCCACCTGCACGTGGCCAGCCAGCTGCGCGTTGTTCGCAAAAATCGTGTGGCTGCCGATCTGACAGTCGTGCGCAAGGTGCACGTAGGCCATGATCCAGTTGTCATTGCCCAGCCTCGTTACGCCGACGTCCTGTGCGGTACCGCGATTAAAGGTACAGAATTCACGAATCGTGTTGCGGTCACCAATTTCAAGTCGCGTGGGTTCGCCCGCATATTTTTTATCCTGCGGTGCTGCGCCGATCGACGAAAACTGGAAAATCGTATTCTCTCGACCAATCTGCGTGATGCCCTCGATGACCACATGCGGTCCGACCCGCGTGCCGGCACCGATCGTGACATCCGGACCGATCAGCGTGTACGCACCAACCTCGACGTCCTCTGCGAGCTGCGCCGCCGGGTCGACGATGGCCGTCGGATGTATCTTCGCCATTGTCATTTACTCCACGGCGGGTGGTTCGCTGATACTGCGCATCGTGCACATTAATTCCGCCTCGACTACCAACTGCTCATCGACCGTTGCCTTGGCATGAAATTTCCAGATGCCGCGCGCGTTACGAAGAATTTCAACCTGCATTTTTAACTGATCGCCGGGCTCGACCGGACGCTTGAAGCGTGCACCATCGATGCCGACAAAATAAACCACTGCGTTGTCGTCAGGCTTCTGCCCTGTGGTCAAAAAAGCCAGCAAGGCCGCAGTCTGGGCCAGTGCTTCAATGGTCAGCACGCCGGGCATCACCGGTTTGTGAGGAAAATGACCAACGAAAAATTCTTCATTGATCGTGACATTCTTGATCGCGGTGATGCTCTTGCCTGAATCCCAGTCCAGGACCCGATCCACCAGTAACAGCGGATAACGATGCGGCAAGTACTGTTTAATTTGCGTGATGTCGAGGCTTTTCATTGTGGTTTATGCCTGTTCTCAGGAAGTTGAATCATGTTTGGTTGTCAGTTGTCTGACGAGTTTTTCCAGTTCACGCACGCGGTCCCGCATCGAATCTAGCTGACGCACGACGGCGGCGGTTTTTTCCCAGTCAGCATTGCGAGCCAGCGGATAAAACCCCGTGTACTGGCCCGGCTCGGCAATGGAACGCGACACCAGACTGCCGGATGAAATATGAACATTGTCAGCAATGCTCAGATGTCCCAGCACCATCGCCGCGCCGCCAAAAGTACAGTGCCGTCCGATTTTTGCGCTGCCCGCCACACCCACGCAGCCAGCCATCGCGGTATGCGCGCCGATCACGCAGTTATGGGCGATCTGTATCTGGTTGTCGAGTTTGACGCCCTCTTCAATGATCGTGTCCTCCAGCGCGCCACGGTCGATCGTGGTGTTGGCACCGATTTCCACGTCGTCGGCAATGCGCACCCGGCCGGTCTGGGGAATTTTGATCCAGTGACCCTGCTCGGCAGCAAAGCCAAACCCGTCCGCACCGATGACAGCACCCGAGTGCACGATGCATCGTTCGCCAATTTCGCAAGCAGCAAGAAAACTCACCCGCGGATGGAACAGCGTGCCCGCACCCACGCGTGTATCCCGCCCAATAACACACCCTGCGCCAATAACGCAGTTGTCGCCGATCACAGCGCCCGCTTCGACGGTGACGTGGGGGCCAATACTGGCCGATGCGGCGATCTTCGCCGAAGCATCAACACTGGCGCTCGGATGGATGCCCGACACCGTTGGTAGCGCGTGCTTTGCCGCAAAACACTGTGCGGCGCGCGCGAACCAGGCATAGGGATTCGTGGTAATGACGCAGGCACCACGATAAGCTGCGGAGACGAGCGCATGGTCCGATGACGTCAGTATCAATGCACCTGCACGCGTGCTGGTTGCCTGCGCGCGCAGTTTGGGGTTGGACAGAAAGGTGATATGCGCCGAGGTGGCCGCATCCAGAGGCGCTATGCCGGTGATGGCAGTCTCAGGGTCGCCGATCAACTCCCCGCCCAGGCTATCGACCAAATCGCCCAGTCGAGTGAGCATGGCGGCGTTCCTGAATTATTTGTTAAGGGCCTTCAGCACTTTGTCGGTGATATCGACGCGTGGGCTGATGAAAACAACGGGCTCCTGAAACAGGATGTCGTACTTCTCCGTCTCGGCGATCTGCTTGATTACCTTGTTCGCCTTTTCGACGATGACGTTGAGTTCCTCGTTTTTCCGCTGCGAGACATCTTCATTGAACTCGCGACGCTTGCGCTGCAACTCGCGATCCATGTCGGCAAACTCGCGCTGACGCTTTGCCTTGTCCGTGTCGGAAAGCACTGGCTCGTCGCGGGTATTTTTTTCAGCCGCCGCCTTGAGCTTGTTTTGAAGCTCCTGCAGGTCTTTTTCCCGCTTGGCAAACTCCTGCTCAAGCTTGGAAAACGCTGCCTTGGCCGGGGCCGAATCGCGCAAAATACGCTCGATACTGACAAAGCCGATCTTGATCTCCTGGGCGTGAACACCAGTAGCCAGACCCAGCATCAGAGCCAGTCCGGATGTGTAAATTATCTTTTTGAGTACAGATCTCAATTCATTCTCCGCAACGCAAATAACTATTATGCCACCGGGCAATCAAAAACCGGTGCCCAGCTGGAACTGAAACCGCTGAATTCTATCGAATGTCTGTGGATTGATCGGGTAGCCGAGCGAAAGCTTGAGCGGGCCGACGGGCGAAATCCAGCTAATACCCAGACCGGTGCTGTACCGCAGGTCGCCCAGACTGATGTTCTGGCCATCCTGGGGATTGAATACCTGCCCCGCGTCGAGGAAGGTAAACCAGCGCAGACTGCGATCCACACCCGTGCCGGGAAACGGCAACTGAAGCTCGGCGTTCATGATGAGTCTAGCCTGACCGCCAATCGGCAAGTTGTAACGGCTGGTGGTACCCAGACCGGTACCGTCCACTGACAGTGAGCCGGCAAAAAAGCCACGAACCGATCCGATACCACCCGCGTAGTAGTTCTTAAAGATCGGATAAGTCTTGCTCGACAGTCCGGCACCGTAACTGATTTCGCCGTTCAGTGCCAGCGTGACCGGGCCGAAAATCGGCATGAAGTACTGATCCTGATAGGTCGACCGGTAAT
The DNA here is from genome assembly GCA_964639465.1 of uncultured Bifidobacterium sp. Taxonomy (GTDB): domain Bacteria; phylum Pseudomonadota; class Gammaproteobacteria; order Burkholderiales; family Burkholderiaceae_D; genus Pernthalerella. The sequence goes on from CAZXDB010000007.1 coordinate 53,741, forward strand.
ACTGCGCACTGCCGGCCGGCGACACTTCAAGATTGACACGTCGATAGCGACCCTTGGTCGGAATCAATGCGCTGTCGCGATTATCGCGCTGCCAGGCCAGCGTCAATGGATAAGCGGTGGTCTCAGCCGAACCGACACCCGAGCTGGCGTCGCTGGAGTCAAAGACCTGGTCGCTGTTATCGGCAACAAAACGCCGATAGCGAAGGGGGCTGTTTGAGAAAGTTTGCACCTGAGTGTTCTCGATACCTGCGCCGACAAATACGCGATCCAGCTCAGACACCGGAATACCGAAGCTCATATTACCGCCGCGCGACTCGACACGGAAGTCCACGTCAGTCAGGTACAGCGGCGGACGTGTAGTTCTCAGAAATACTTCAACCGTGCGGCTAACGCCATCGGCCGTAAAGTAAGGATTGGTGTGCGACAGTGAGATCGTGCGGAAAATGCGGCTGGTATTGACCGTGATACCGATATTGTTACCGCTGCCAAAAGCATTCGCCTGATTGATCGAGCCGGTCAGCGTGACTTTTTCACTGCTGGAGAAACCCGCACCCACCATGACACTGCCAGTCGGCTTTTCGACCACATTCACATTCAGGTCAACCTGGTCCGGCGTGCCGGGGATGTCCACGGTATCGACTGCCGTGTCCGTAAAAAATCCCAGACGGCCTAGGCGGTCTCGGGACAGACGAATTTTATCGCCGTCGTACCATGAGCTTTCAAACTGACGGAATTCGCGGCGGATGACTTCATCGCGCGTCCGATCATTGCCGCCGATATTGATACGTCGCACGTAAACGCGCTTACCGGGATCGACGAAGATGGTGAAGCTGACTTCGTTTTTCTCGCGGTTGATTTGCGGGCTGGCGTTTACATTGGCGAACGCATAACCAAACACACCCATACGCTCGGAAATTTTGCGCGTACTCTCGGTCATCTTCTCCCCGGAATACGCTTCGCCAGGCTTCAAGCTGATCAGCGATTCAAATTCTTTTTCACGTCCCAGCATCTCGCCCTCGAGCTGGATGTCCGCGACCGTGAATTTTTCACCTTCATTCACATTGACGGTGATGTAAATATCTTTCTTGTCTGGTGTAATCGAAACTTGGGTCGACTCGACCTGCATCTCGAGATACCCACGATTCAGGTAGAAAGACCGCAAGGCCTCGATATCGCCGGCCAGCTTCTGTTTTGAATACTGGTCTGCTTTGCTATACCAGGTAAACCACCCCGAGGTCGACAACTTGATCTGGTCGCGCAACTCTTTTTCTGAAAAAGCTTTGTTACCGACGATATTGATTTGCTTGATACGGGCCGCTTCACCCTCATCCACTGCGAAGGTGACGTTCACCCGATTGCGCTCGATCGGGGTGACTGTGGTCGTGATTTTCACGCCATACAAACCGCGCGTCAGATACTGCCGCTTCAGTTCCTGCTCGGCGCGATCAACCAGCGATTTGTCCAGAATGCGGGATTCGCCCAGACCCAATTCTTTCAATGACTTGGTAAGCTGAGCTTTATCAAACTCCTTGAGGCCACTGAATTCCACACTGGCGATCGCCGGGCGTTCTTCCAGCAGCACCACCAGCACCGTGCCATCCGCCTCGATACGCACATCCTTGAAGAAACCGGTCGCATACAAGGCCTTGATGGCCGTGGCCGCTTTTTCATCGTTGAAGGTATCACCGACACGCACCGGCAAGTAACTGAACACGGTACCAGCCTCTGTACGCTGAATGCCTTCAACACGAATATCCGTCACCGTGAAAGGATCGAGCGCAAGTGACTGCCCTGCGCACAAGGAAAAGACAGCTGTTGCGATCAGTCGGGGAATGAAAGGCAGCGATTTGCGCTTGGAATGAAATGTCATCAAAAAACCAGCTTCGAGAATTATCTGTCAGTGGTCGACAGGGATTGCCGCCATCACCAGATCAGGCGGGCAATATCATTGAACATTGCCACTGCCATCAACATCACCAGTAATCCGATACCTGCTCGTTGCGCTATGGCCCCGACCCGCTCAGACACTGGACGACCGGAAAAAAGTTCCAGCGAATAATACAACAAATGCCCCCCATCCAGAACGGGAATTGGCAGCAAGTTCATGATTCCCAGACTGATGCTGATAAACGCCATGAACGATAAAAAACTGATCCATCCGATGCGCGCCGTCTGGCCGGCATAGTCGGCAATCGTGATCGGACCGGTAATATTTTTCAGCGAGGCCTCGCCGATTAACATCTTGCCAAGCATGGTGACGGTCATCACACTGGTATCCCAGGTTTTTTGTGTCGCACGGGCAATCGCCTCGGGCACGCTCGCCTGAACCAGGGTGGTGGCGGCTGACATATCGACCTGTGCGCGGATTCGCCCCACAGTACGATCACCGACACGCTCAGGCTGTGGCGTTACGGTGACCGAAAAAACCTCTCCGGATCGCAAGCCATCGAGCTGAACGGCCTGACCTGGCGCCGCCTGCAAACGCTCGACGAACGCGACACCATCCGGCACGGGCTCGCCATTCATCTGAAGAATCAAATCACCCGATTGCAAACCAGCGCGCTCCGCCGGTCCGCCGGCCATGATCTGACCCAGCTGCGCGGGTGGACGAGCGAGATCAAGACCCAGATGGTCCAGCAAATGACTGTCCAAGTCGTCACCGGTGATATGGCTCAGCGGGAGGATAATTTCACTGCTGACGCGGTCACCCCGCGCATCACTGCGGGCGAGTTCAACCCGAGCCGCCTGCCCCGAGATCGCCGACTGCAGCAGCTTCCAGCGCATTTCCGACCATGCACTGACGGCCTCGCCATTGACTGCGGTCACAGCGTCGCCGGATTTCATGCCGGCGATTTCAGCCACGCTGCCAGGCGCCACGCGCACTTGTGACACCGGCTCGGGCACACCGTACGTGTACAGCGCGGCAAAAAGTGCGATCGCCAGCAGAAAATTCGCCAGCGGACCGGCTGCAACAATCGCCATGCGTTTCCAGACAGGCTGCCGGGTAAATTCACGCGCGGCATCAGCATCGCTCAGCTCACCCGGATCGGTCTCACGGGCATCCAACATTTTCACGTAACCACCGAGCGGCAACATCGAGACGGCCCACTCTGTCTGATCGGGCCCGACACGGCGCGACCAGATGACTTTGCCCAAACCGACCGAAAAACGCAGTACCTTCACACCGCACCAGCGTGCCACCACATAGTGCCCAAGCTCGTGAATAATCACGAGCACGCCGATGACGACGATAAAAGCAATAACAGTTCTCAGAAACTCCATCTCACTACTCCGGTTCGGAAAATCAAACCAGCAGCTCACGCGCCTGCGCACGTGCCAGCTGGTCTTGAGCAAGCAGGCTGTCCAGATCGTTGACAGGTGCGTCAGGCAAGCGGTTCAGAACTTGCTCAATGATCTGCGGGATTTTTCGGAAACCGATTTTTCGGTCGAGGAAAGCTTCGACGGCAATCTCATTGGCGGCATTCAGCACGGCAGCGGCGCTGCCACCGGCCTCGAGCGCATTAAAAGCAAGCTTGAGGCAGGGAAAGCGCACATAGTCAGGCTGACGGAAATTCAATTGCGCAATGCGTGCGAGATCGACGGGATCAACGCCTGATTCGATACGATCCGGGTAGGCAAGCGCATGCGCTATCGGCGTTCGCATGTCAGGATTACCCAGCTGCGCCAGCACAGAGCCGTCGGCATACGACACCATCGAGTGAATCACGCTTTGCGGATGAATCACGACATCGATCTGGTTAGGCCGCGCGCCAAACAACCAGTGCGCCTCGATCACTTCCAGACCTTTGTTCATCATGGTGGCAGAGTCGACGGAAATTTTACGACCCATGCTCCAGTTCGGATGCGCGACGGCCTGCTCGGGCGTGACATCATCCAGCGTGTCGACATCCCGATCCAGAAAAGGACCGCCGGAGGCAGTCAGCAAAATCTTGCGGATGCCATGCGCCTGCGGCGTACGCTGATAGCCAAGGGGCAGGCACTGAAAAATCGCATTGTGCTCGCTGTCGATCGGCAAAAGCGTTGCGCCACTGGCTGCCACGGCATCCATGAACATCGCACCGGAGATCACCAGCGCCTCTTTGTTCGCCAGCAGCAGCTTCTTGCCGGCATGCGCTGCGGCCAGCGAAGGACGCAAACCCGCAGCGCCGACAATCGCCGCCATGACTGTTGTGCATTCGGGCGCACTGGCCACATCACACAGGGCCTGTTCGCCGTAGGCGACCTCGGTGCGCAGGCCTTTGTTTTTCAGCAGTGCGACAAGTTCACTGGCAGCTGCAGCAGTCGCAACGACGGCAAATGCCGGACGAAATTGTTCGCATTGCACGGCGAGTTCAGCCACCCGCGTATGAGCCGTTAATGCATGAATCCGGTAGCGATCCGGATGTCGGGCCACCACATCCAGTGTGGAAACGCCGATCGAACCTGTCGCACCGAGCAAGGTAATCGATTGCATAGATTTTTCTTTTTCAGGCCATCCCGGCGCTGATCAGGAATGCCAGCGGCATCACCGGTACCAGCGCATCAATACGATCCAGCACACCGCCATGACCTGGCAGCAAGGCACTGCTGTCTTTCACACCGGCACGACGCTTCATCAGGGACTCAAACAAATCGCCCACCACACTGGCGGCCACCAACAAACTCATCAGCAACACCCAGAGCAGCCAGCCATATCGGACTTGCAGCATCGCGGTAAAACTATCCGCCAGCATCGGCACTTGGGTGGTGATAGCCGCCAGCATAAGCACGGCAAGCCAGCCCCCGGCAACGCCCTCCCAGCTCTTGCCGGGCGATATATCGGGCGCCAGTTTACGGCGTCCGAACGCCCTGCCAGCGAAATAAGCACCGATATCCGCAACCCAGACGATGGCCATCACTGAAATCAGGAACAAGGCCGAGCGCTGGAACAGGCCGGCAATCGCAATGAAACAGCCAAACAGGGACAGCAGGTAAACGATCGCGAACAAATAACCGCGCGGCCCGCCGGTCGGCGGCAATCCAAATTTAAGCGAAGGTGCGAAACGCAAGGCCCAGATCAGCACGCACAGGGTCGCCAGCGCCGTCCAGTCGCCGGGCGAACGGTCAGCCATCAGTGGCAGCAGCAGCGCGGAAGCGATGGCCAGCGGCACTGAAAATCGCACCCCGAAAAGACGCAGACTCTCCCAGCAGGCTGCGCCGAAAAAAATCGCAAGGGTCAGATAGAACGCCAGAAGAGAACCGGAACCGAGCACACCTGCCAGCACAAGAAGCAGGACGACGGCTGTCAGCACGCGCTGGCGAAGCATCAGGAAGCCTTCCTGACCTCGATCAGCTGGGCGCTGGTCCGACCGAAGCGGCGTTCGCGCTGCTGATATGACTCGATCGCTTTGTCCAGCGCGGCGGCATTGAAATCCGGCCAGAAGGTTTCCGTGAAATAGAGCTCTGTATAAGCGAGCTGCCACAGCAAAAAGTTGGAGATGCGCTGTTCGCCACCGGTACGAATAAAGAGATCAGGCTCAGGCGCATGGGCCATGCATAAATAAGGCGACAGGTCGTGCTCGGTATAGCTGGTCAGCCCGGGACGCTCGGCCAACATCTTGTTCATCGCCTGAAGCACATCCCAGCGACCACCGTAATTCGCGCAAATCGTCAGGGTCAGGCGCGTGTTGTCACTGGTTTTAGTCTGGGCTTCGGCAATCTGTTGCTGAAGCTTCGCATCAAAGCGCGAAAGATCACCGACGATTTTCAGGCAGATGCCATTCGCATGCATACGGCTGACTTCACGATCCAACACGCTGGAAAAAAGACGCATCAGCATCGATACTTCGTCCGGCGGGCGGCGCCAGTTCTCGGAGCTGAACGCAAACAGCGTCAGGTGAGTGATGCCGCGTTCGATGCAGGCACGAACAATGCCGCGCACCGCTTCGACACCCTTCGCGTGCCCGGTCACCCGCGGCAGATAGCGCGACGTTGCCCAGCGACCGTTACCATCCATGATGATGGCGACATGCGCTGGCACTACCAAGGTCGCCGGAATATCAAGCGTAGAACTGGTTTGACTCATGCGGAGGCTTCCGTTTGCAGGGAGAATCGGGGAGGGACAAACATCACTGTCCTCTTCGCTCAGACTGTCAGCACTTCCTTTTCCTTGTCAACAACGAGCTTGTCGATTTCAGCCACGAATTTGTCGGTCAGTTTCTGCACATCGTCCTGGGCACGACGCTCGTCATCTTCAGAAATCGCCTTATCCTTGAGCAGCTTTTTCAGCGATTCATTGGCATCGCGCCGTATATTACGCACTGCGATCTTGGCGTCTTCGGCCTCGCTCTTGACGAGCTTGACCATTTCCTTGCGGCGCTCTTCCGTCAGTGCCGGTGTCGGCACACGGATCAGGTCACCCTGTGTGGAGGGATTCAAACCGAGATCGGAGTCGCGAATCGCTTTTTCGACGGTGGTGATCATTTTCTTTTCCCATGGCTGCACGCCGATCGTGCGCGCGTCCAGCAGGGTGATATTAGCCACCTGGCCGATGTGCGTGGCCGTACCGTAGTAGTCCACCTGAATGTGATCAAGCATGCCCGCATGCGCGCGACCGGTACGCACCTTGGCCAGATCCGCCTTGAGCGTCTCGATCGATTTTTGCATCTTCTGTTCGGTATTTTTTCTGACATCAGCCACAGTCATGCTGTCCTCCTGTAAAACGATTCAATAACTTTGCCATCTGTAGTGCACGCAAGCCAGCTTACACGTGGACCAGCGTACCCTCATCTTCACCCAGAATGACGCTTCTCAGCGCACCAGGCTTCACAATGGAGAATACCCGGATAGGCAGTTTTTGGTCCCGGCACAGCGCAAAGGCGGTGGCGTCCATCACTTGCAGGCGTTTGGCGATCGCCTCATCGAAGCTGATCTGGGAATAGCGGGTTGCGGCCGGATCTTTTTTGGGGTCGGCGCTGTAGATGCCATCGACCTTGGTCGCCTTGAGCACGACTTCAGCACCAATTTCCGCACCTCGCAGAGCTGCGGCCGTGTCCGTGGTAAAAAACGGATTACCGGTGCCCGCAGCAAAGACAACGATCTTGCCCTCTTCCAGATACTGCAGTGCCTTTGGACGCACATACGGCTCAACGACCTGCTCGATGCCAATAGCGGACATCACACGTGCCGTCATACCTGCCTGGCGCATCGCATCGGCCAGAGCCAGCGAGTTCATGACTGTAGCCAGCATGCCCATGTAGTCGGCAGTCGCGCGATCCATGCCCTGCGCGCCTGGCGCAACACCGCGAAAAATATTGCCACCCCCGATAACGATGGCCACCTCGACGCCCAGTTTCGCCACATCGGAAACGTCGGCCACCATGCGCTCGATGGTTGAGCGATTGATGCCATAGGCATCCTCACCCATCAGGGCCTCACCGGAAAGTTTCAGAAGTACGCGCTTATATGCGGGTGTCGTCATCAGCAATGCTCCCCATCCCTTTATCGTCGTTGCAAGAGCGCCAGCAGGCTCCCTCGGGCCGGCTACAAATGCAACCTGAGTAACCGACTTATTTTAACGGCTGGGGCGATGCTTGTAGCGGCAAGCCCCAGTCTGTCGTTCTAAAAAAACGGGCCTTGCGGCCCGTCCTGATCAGATCAACCCTTCTGCGCAGCGGCTACCTGCGCCGCAACTTCAGCGGCAAAATCATCCTGCTTTTTCTCGATGCCCTCGCCCACCACATACATCACGAAAGACTTCACCGACGTATTCGCAGCTTTGAGCATCTGCTCAACCGTTTGCTTGTCGTTCTTGACGAACGGCTGGTTGAATAGCGAAACCTCTTTGAGGAATTTCTGCACCGAGCCTTCCACCATCTTGGCCGCGATATCGGCTGGCTTGCCGGATTCTTCGGCCTTCAGACGGGCAACTGAGCGTTCTTTTTCGATCAGATCGGCAGGCACGGCATCCGATGACAAGGACACCGGCTTCATGGCGGCGATGTGCATTGCCACATCCTTGCCGACCTGCTCGTCAGCACCGTCAAACTCAACCATCACGCCAATACGGGTACCGTGCAGATATGAGACCAGTTTGGACGAGGTCTGAAAGCGGTGAAAGCGACGAATCGACATGTTCTCGCCAATACGACCGATCAGTTCAGCACGGATTTCTTCAACCGTTTTGCCATCCAGCGGCAGCGCCGACAAAGCAGCCACGTCAGCGGGATTTTTCTCACTCACTAGACGGGCAACGTCTGCGGTGAATTTAAGGAAATCATCGTTCTTCGATACAAAGTCGGTTTCGCAATTGACTTCGATCAGGGTGCCCACACCACCAGCGATATGCGCACCCACGACGCCTTCAGCGGTGACGCGTGAGGCTGCCTTGGAAGCCTTGCTGCCCAATTTGACGCGCAGAATTTCCTCGGCACGCGCCATATCACCTTCGGCCTCGGTCAGCGCCTTCTTGCATTCCATCATAGGGGCATCAGTTTTTGCCCGCAGTTCACCCACCATTGCTGCTGTAATTGCCGCCATACTTTTCTCCTTGATTCATAACGAGGACGCCGCAGGGCACCCTTATTCAACAATACTGTTGCTGTGGCCATCAGCGCGATCAGCCCGAAAAAAAGGGGCGAACGGTCGTTGCCCCATTTTTTCAGCCTATGCGTCGCAGACTGTTGATGCGGGAGGCATCAGGCCTGATTGCTGACCTCGACAAACTCATCGGCACCGGCTTTAACGGATTCAACGAGCTCATTCACCGAATTCGAACGGCCTTCGAGGATCGCGTCAGCCACGCCACGTGCATACAGGGTGATCGCTTTGGACGAGTCATCGTTGCCCGGAATGACGTAGGTCACGCCGTTCGGTGTGTGGTTGGTATCGACCACGCCAATGACCGGAATACCCAACTTGATCGCTTCGGTGATCGCGCCTTTGTGGTAACCCACGTCAATCACGAAAATCGCATCTGGCACGCCGCCCATGTCCTTGATGCCGCCGATGGCTTTTTGCAGCTTCTCCAGCTCGCGACTGAACATCAGGCCTTCTTTTTTCGACATTTTTTCCACGGAGCCATCAGCAATCGCGGCTTCCATTTCCTTAAGTCGCTTGATCGATGTCTTGATGGTCTTGAAGTTGGTCAGTGTGCCACCGAGCCAGCGCTGGTCCACAAAAGGAACGCCGGCGCGCTGCGCTTCAGCCGCGATAATGTCGCGCGCCTGACGCTTGGTACCCACCATCATGATGGTGCCGCGATTGGCGGAGAGCTGGCGGATGTATTTCATCGCATCCTGGAACATGACCAGCGTCTTTTCCAGATTGACGATATGAATTTTGTTGCGATGACCGAAAATATACGGGGCCATCTTGGGGTTCCAGAAGCGGGTTTGGTGTCCGAAGTGGACGCCGGCTTCCAGCATTTCGCGCATGGTAACGGACATGAATTTCTCTCCAGGGTTAGGTCTGGAACCCGGCCAGTTACCCGCACCGGTTTGATCGGTTGCGGACACCCTTGGCGGCACGGGTTCGCGATTTACAAAATAACAACGAAATTAGTCTTGAATCCGAGTCGGCATCTGTTACGAACCTGACGCTTGCTTCGGTCAAAGCTAACCATAGATTTTACCCGATATCACCGCCTGATTACAAATATAAAGGGCCCGGAGGCAATGCCAGTGAGTTGAGCTGCCATTTTATCGAATCATCAAAATTGGAACGTCACTGGATCCCGGCCTCCGCCGGGATGACGTTTTAGGGGCTGTTGGTTTCAAAATCGTCATCCCGGCGGAGGCCGGGATCCAGTGTCTTTCGTTGTAGACAAGCAGCGTAAACCTACAGCTGACCAGCGGAGCTCAGGGGCAGCAGTGATCGTGGTCGACTATAATTCTCGCTTGCGGCGCAGTCGCCCGCCCTCATACATCAGCACACGAAGACTATGGGTTCCATTTCGATCAAGACCGATGAAGACATCGCCGGCATGCGTATTGCAGGGCGTCTGGCGTCGGAAGTCCTTGATTTCATTACGCCTTATGTCAAAGCCGGGATCAGCACGGGCGAACTGGACCGCCTCTGCCATGCGTACATGGTCGATGTGCAGCAAAGCATTCCGGCGCCTCTGAATTACTGCCCACCAGGTTACACACCCTACCCCAAGGCCATCTGCACGTCGGTTAATGACGTGGTTTGCCACGGCATACCCGGTGACAAGGTGCTGAAAAACAGTGATGTGATCAATATTGACATCACCGTCATCAAAGACGGTTACCACGGTGACACCAGCCGGATGTTTTATGTGGGCGAGCCCTCCATTCTCGCCAAACGCCTGACCGATATCACCTACGAGTGCATGTGGCTGGGCATTTCAAAAATCCGCGCCGGCGCTTATCTCGGCGATATTGGCCACATCATCCAGCAACATGCAGAAAAAGCAGGCTTCTCTATTGTGCGTGAGTTCTGCGGTCACGGCATCGGCAAAGTGTTCCATGAAGAGCCGCAGGTGCTGCACTACGGCCGCCCTGGCACACTCGATCAGCTGCAGGCAGGCATGATTTTCACCGTCGAGCCCATGGTTAATGCAGGTAAACGAGACATCCGTGAAATGGGCGATGGCTGGACCATCAAGACACGCGATCGCAGCCTGTCGGCTCAATGGGAACACACCGTTCTGGTCACCGAAACCGGCTACGAGGTGCTGACGGTATCGGCAGCGAGCCCGGCGCCTCCAGCCTTCATTCAGGAACACCATGCAGGCAGCCCGGCAACCGTGGCCTGACACGGCCCAACTCGCACTGTCCCTACGAGAGCAGCTTAAACTCGGCCGCCAAACCATCGTCGCTGATTACGAGCTCGACCGCCAACCGGAACGGCTGTTAAAGCGCATGCGGCAAAATGCCGATCGGGTACTCACCCAAGCCTGGAAGCAATTTTCGATGCCCGCGTCCACATCTCTGGTTGCCGTGGGGGGCTATGGCCGGGGCGAGCTTTTCCCCTGCTCCGACATCGATTTGCTGATCCTCCTGCCTTCCGCACCCGACCAGGCGCTGAAGGAAAAACTCGAACTGCTGGTGCAATTGCTGTGGGATTTGGGTCTGGAAATCGGCCACAGTATTCGCACCGTGGACGAGTGCCTCACGGAAGCCGCTGCCGACATCACGGTACAAACCAGCTTGCTCGAAGCCCGCCTCATTTACGGCAGCAGAACACGCTTCCAGGAACTACAGATCCGCTGTGCACAAGCGATGGATGCGCGCGCATTTTTTCAAGACAAAATCCTTGAATTGCGTCAGCGACACGTGAAATACGAAAACACGCCTTACAGCCTGGAGCCTAACTGCAAAGAAAGCCCGGGCGGGCTGCGCGATCTGCAAGTAATTTTATGGGTGGCCAAAGCCGCCGGATTAGGTGATTCATGGCGCAAGCTCGCCGAGCGCGACTTAATCACATCGACAGAAGCGCGCCAACTCGCTTCGAAAGAGCGTGCGTTCAAGGACATCCGGATACGCCTGCATTTGCATGCCGGGCGCCGCGAAGATCGGTTGATTTTCGATGTGCAATCAGCCATCGCCGAGACCTTTGGCTTCGCCACCACCGATACCCGACGCGCCAGCGAAGTGCTGATGCAACGCTATTACTGGGCTGCCAAGGCGGTCACCCAGCTTAATACTATCCTGCTGCAAAACATCGAAGCACATTTGTTCCCGCAAGTGAGCGTCTCGCGCGCCGTCTCGCCGCGCTTCAATGAAGTCAACGGCATGATCGACATCGTGCATGAGCGCGTATTTGAAGAAACGCCATCGGCCTTGCTGGAAATATTCCTGCTTCTGGAACAGCACGGCGAACTCAAAGGTATGACCGCGCGCACCCAACGCGCGGTCTGGCATGAACGATTCCGGATCGATGCGAAATTCCGCCGCGATCCTGCCAATCGCGCGCTATTCATGCAAATCATTCAGGCGCCCAAGGGGATTACACACACCCTGCGCCTGATGAATCAGCTATCCATCCTCGGCCGCTACCTGCCCAACTTCCGTCGCATCATCGGGCAGATGCAGCACGATCTGTTTCATGTTTACACCGTCGATCAACATATCCTGATGGTGGTGCGCAATGTACGTCGATTCGCGATTCCCGAACACGCACATGAGTATCCTTTTTGCAGCCAGCTGATGGCCAACTTTGCACAGCCCTGGCTGATTTATGTCGCGGCACTCTTCCATGACATCGCCAAGGGTCGGGGTGGCGACCACTCCGAGCTTGGCAAGCACGATGCACGCGTGTTCTGCCGGAACCATGGCCTCTCAAAAGAAGACACACAGCTGGTGATTTTTCTGGTCGAGCATCACTTGCTGATGTCGCAGGTTGCGCAAAAACAGGACCTCTCAGACCCCGATGTCGTGCGCGCTTTTGTAAAAACCGTCAAAACTGAACGTCATCTCACCGCGCTCTATTTGCTGACCGTGGCCGACATACGCGGCACCAGCCCCAAGGTATGGAACGCCTGGAAAGGCAAACTGCTGGAAGACCTTTATCGCATGAGCCTGCGTGTGCTCGGTGGAGAAGCGCCCTCGGCGGACCGCGAGCTGCGCAACCGGCAGCGCGAAGCGATTGCCTCGCTACGCCTGTACGGACTGTCAGAGCATGCCCACGAAGCGCTCTGGAAAACACTGGATGTCGGTTACTTCCTGCGCCATGATGCGTCGGAGATCGCTTGGCAAACACGCGTTCTCTGCGAACACACCGGCAGCGACAAAGCCATCGTCCGCTGTCGCCTCGGCCCCATCGGCGAAGGCCTGCAAGTGGTCGTATACCTGCGCGATCGCCCTGATCTGTTTGCACGCATTTGCAGCTACTTTGATAGTAAAAACTTCAGCATCCTGGATGCCAAAGTCCAGACCACGCGGGACGGCTATGCACTCGATACTTTTCTGGTCAGCGAACCGACCTTTGCCGACAACTACCGAGAACTGATCACGCTAATTGAACATGATCTGGGCTGGTGGCTACAATCTGAATCCGAATTGCCCTCACCGGGCAAAGTCCGCTTGTCGCGGCTTTCGCGCACTTTCCCGATCACACCGTCGGTTCATCTGTCCCCAGATGAGCGCGGCCAATATCATTTACTCTCCATCTCGGCAAGTGACCGCACGGGTTTGCTGTATTCGATTGCCAGCGTCCTCGCGCGCTACAAAGTCAATCTGCACACTGCAAAAATCACCACACTCGGTGAGCGCGTCGAAGACGTATTTCTCGTCGATGGCCCGGTACTCTCCAATGCGCGCAGCCAGATTGCACTCGAATCCGATCTCCTCGACGCACTGCGCGTCTGATAGCTCATGACTGAACCCGTACGACTTTCAAAACGCATGTCCGAACTCGGCCTGTCTTCACGTCGTGAAGCGGATGAATGGATCGCCAAAGGCTGGGTGCGCGTCGATGGCCAGGTCGTCTCCGAGCTTGGCAGCAAAGTGCTACCACATCAGAAAATCACTATTGAACGTCAAGCCCAGGCGCAACAGGCCAAACGCGTCACCGTGCTCATCAACAAACCCATGGGCTATGTCAGCGGTCAGGCCGAAGACGGTTATCAGCCGGCCGTGGTGCTGGTACGACCCGAGAATCGTTGGTCGGAAGACAAACTGCCGACACAGTTCAGCGCAGGGCAGCTCAAAAGTCTGGTGCCGGCAGGCAGGCTCGATATCGACTCGGTAGGTTTGCTGGTGTTAACCCAAGACGGACGCATCGCCAAAACGCTGATCGGTGAAGATTCAGCGATTGAAAAAGAATATCTAGTGCGTGTGCAATACAGCAAACCCGGTCGCCTGCCTGATCAGGATTTGAAGCGACTGAACCATGGGTTGATCATGGACGGCAAGCCACTGAAACCTGCCAAAGTGCACTGGCAAAATGATGATCAGTTGTGCTTCGTTCTGCGTGAGGGCAAGAAACGTCAGATACGACGCATGTGTGAGATGGTGGGGCTGAAGGTGCTGGGTCTCAAGCGGGTGCGGATTGGACGCGTCAAGCTCGGGAATTTGCCGGTGGGGCAGTGGCGGTATCTGGCGGAGAATGAGGGTTTTTGAGGTCTACGGCTGGGCGGATTCTACAGATTCGAAATATCCGCGAACTACCTTGAATAAATAGCCACTATCGCCCTCGCGTCCTGGGCCATTTTTTCTCGGAGCGATGCAGGAGCGAGAACTTCAACCTCGCGCCCTGCCGCGAAATATCATTTAAAAGCTCACGGTCATCCGAATAAGGCACTTCCTCTAGAAGTTGCTGGGTTTGCTCAATGAGCTGGATGAAAAATCGATTGTCTGGAAGCATTCATTAGTCGTCCTCCGACGGATCCATCCCCGGAAACAGCACCTCGGTATAACCAAACCGGCTGAAATCAGTCACACGCATCGGGTAAAGCACACCGATCAGATGGTCACACTCATGCTGCACCACCCGCGCATGAAAGCCGTCCACTTCACGCACAATCGGCTGACCGTAAGGATCAACACCGCTGTAACGCAGCCGCTGATGGCGCGACACGATACCGCGCAGGCCAGGCACCGACAGGCAACCCTCCCAGCCCTCTTCCATCTGATCTGACAAAGGCTCCAGCACTGGATTGAGCAGCACTGTCTCGGGTACCTGAGGGGCATCGGGATAACGCGTGTTTTCTTTAAAACCAAAAATCACCACCTGCAGGTTCACGCCGATTTGCGGCGCGGCGAGTCCGGCACCGTTAGCGGCGTGCATGGTGTCAAACAAATCCTCGATGAGCGCATGCAGCGCAGGCGTATCAAAAGCCGTGACGGGTTCGGCTTGTCTGAGCAAGCGTGGGTCGCCCATTTTTAGAATGTCGCGTACGGCCATTGCTTTTAACTCCAGTGTTCAGCTTCGTTGTTTAAGTAGCTTCGTGTTTTTTATTTTAAAATCATCTAGTACACAACGAAAGCCACTGGATCCCGGCCTACGCCGGGATGACTGTTTTGAAGCTAACCGCATTTCAAATGTCATCACCTGCATGAGATGACTGCTGCGTGGGCGAATCGCATGCGACCCGAATTCCCCACTCGCTCCCGGCGCAGG
>CAZXDB010000008.1:0-62484 GCA_964639465.1 uncultured Bifidobacterium sp.
CTGGCACTCTGGGAAAAATCGCGCGCGACATAGCCTTGCACGCACAAACCGAAATCGCTGAACTGGCCGAACCGCTGGCACCGGGTCGCGGTGGATCATCCACGATGCCGCACAAGCGCAATCCGGTTGCCTGCTCTGCGGTCCTCGCATGTGTCACACGGGTACCCGCACTGGTGTCGACCATGCTGACATCGATGGTGCAGGAACAGGAGCGCGCACTCGGCAGCTGGCAGTCCGAATGGGACACACTGCCTGAAATCGCCATGCTGACTTCAGCGGCACTTAATCATTTGCGAGAACTGATGCCAGGCTTGTCTGTCGACGCAACACGGATGCGCGCCAACATTGACCTTACACAAGGTTTGGTTATGGCCGAAGCAGTATCACTGGCACTAGCTTCGCAGATCGGTCGCGCGGCTGCGCACGATCTGATTGAGAGTGCGTGTCACAAAGCGGTGGAGAGCGGGCAATCGTTGCGCGACATACTTCAGTCTGACCCGCGCTTGCCGGCGGATTTTTCTGCGGAGAGGCTTGACGCATTGTTTGACCCTGAACGTTACACGGGTGAAGCACCAGCCTTTATCGATCGGGTACTTGAGCATCACCGACTACGCAAGACATAAGCGTAGTACAAGTGAGGCACAAGCGAGGGACAAGCAAAATACAGTCAACGTACCGGTAGTACACAACACGCGATTTTCAGGGAATCATCATGCCATTCATTCAAACCAACATGGGCCAATTGCACTACCAGCTGGAGACCGCTGCAGGTAATGAAAAAGCGCCAGTGCTGGTGATGTCAAATTCACTCGGCACCAACATGGATATGTGGTTGCCGCAAGTGCCCGCATTGCTCGAACATTTCCGGGTGCTGCGCTATGACACGCGCGGTCATGGACGATCTGATGTCTCTCCCGGCCCGTACACGATTGCACAACTCGGCGCTGATGTCCTGACGCTGCTGGATCAGTTGCAGATTCAGCGTGCTCATTTTTGCGGGTTGTCGATGGGCGGTATGACCGGTATGTGGCTGGGGATTCATGCGCCCAACCGGATTGACCGGCTGGCCTTGTGCAATACCAGTGCCGCGATTGGGTTGCCCGAGGTGTGGAATGCGCGTATCAGCAAGGTGCGACAGGAGGGCATGGCATCCATCATCGATACGGTACTTGATCGCTGGTTCACGCCGGATTTTCTTGCGCATGCGCCGGCCCAGGTAGAGCGTGTCCGACGCATGCTGGCAGATACCCCGGTGGAGGGCTATGTCGCGAATTGCGCTGCAGTGCGTGATATGGATCAGCGCGCCGAATTGCCACAGATTGCTGCGCCTACGCTCGTCATTGCCGGTCGGTATGACAAATCCACGCCGCCCGAGCATGGTGAACTGATCGCACGTGCCATTCCTGGCGCACAGTACGTGGTGCTCAATGCAGCGCATTTATCGAACTGGGAGACCGCTCAGGCATTCACTCAGAACGTGCTCGATTTTCTGCGGAATGAAAAGGTTTGAGATGGACGAAAAAGAACGCTACGAGCGAGGCATGCAAAAGCGCCGCAAGGTACTGGGTGATGCGCATGTAGACAAGGCTGAGGCCAATCGCACGGACTTCAATGCGGACTTTCAGAATCTGATTACCCGCTATGCCTGGGGTGAAATCTGGACGCGTCCGGGATTGCCTGCACACACCCGCAGCCTGATGACCATTTGCATGATGGTAGCGCTGAATCGCGAGGAAGAATTGAAGCTGCACCTGCGAGCGGCTGCGAACAACGGTGTCACGCGTGAGGAAATCGCCGAGGCATTGTTACAGACCGCGATTTATTGCGGTGTGCCTGCCGCCAACAGCGCTTTCTCAATGGCACAAAAAGTGTTTACAGAGATCGACAAAACCGACAAACCGACCTGATCTGCATCACTGCTTTTTTCATTCAATCCGTCATTCACGCTTCGCGAAGGTCAGACCTGAGTTGACCCAAGACGAAAGGATGAGTGATGGACACGAAACGTTTTGCACTGGTGGCAGGTATTGCTTATCTCTTGATTGGCATTGCAGGTTTTTCCCCCGATTTGCTCACAGCCTGGCCGTCGGGGAGTCCCGAACTCCGCGTCGATGCCTTGCAAGGTCTTTTACTGGGTTTGTTTCCGGTTAATTTGCTGCACACGCTGGTCCATCTGGCCATTGGCGTCTGGGGTCTCATTGCTGCGCGGGCATTGGGGGCGTCCATCTTCTACTCGAAATCGCTGGCCGTCATTTTTGGCCTGCTCGCCGTCATGGGTCTGATACCCGGGTTTAATTCGGTATTTGGTCTTCTGCCGCTTCACGGCCATGACATCTGGTTGCATGCGGGCACGGCGATCCTGGGCGCTTACTTTGGTTACTTCGCACCACAGCCTATGACGGCTTCATGAATCTTTATTTCATTCGATGCTGAGTATGGGTAGCCAGTTTGAACCTGTATCGGCTTCGAAAAAATCTTTAGCTTGCAAGGGACGCTGTCTTTGCTCGACCGGCAAGATATCGGGCGCGATGAAGGGTGCCATGTCCACTTCGAACAGCGTGCCGGTCATTCGCTGACCTTCGATACGCAGGCGGTAATACAGGCCGTTGAAAGGATTGACGTGCAGATCCGTAGATTTTGTTCGCATGAACATTAGCGCGTATTCCAGCGGCAGCAGGTCATCCTCGCTGATCAGCGCGGCTTCGTTATGTACCGGGAACCAGCATAAACGCTGCACCGGTCCGGTCAGGCAAAGGAAGGGGCGCATTGCGAGAAAATAATCCTGCATGTTGGTCGCCATCTCGATACGAAACGCGGTCTTGCCTTCTCCACCGTCTGAAAAAATCACCTGACCTATCGTATGGCGCTCGCCCGCAGCATTGGAGAGGATAATATTGCGCGTGCCGGTCCAGTCGCCGGCCAGTACAGGTATCGATGCGGCGAGGCTGGTGATCCAGAGCAGGGCGGCGAACCATGACCTTATCTTCATCTGTCTCTCTCGTTAGGCATTTTATTTTGTGGTCAGTATACGATGCCATCGGCAGCCCGGACTCCGAGGCTGCTTCCTGTATATTGATGCATTCAAAGATGCTCATCAGAAATCGCTCTGACCGCCGGGGTAAGCATGCTGTCTGCAGACAAGAAAGAAACTACCATTGCCGTCATGGGCGCAGGCTCGGTCGGTTGTTATTTTGGCGGCATGCTCGCGCGTGCCGGCTATCCGGTCACCCTAATCGGCCGTGCGTCGCACGTCGACGCCATCCTGCAGCAGGGGCTTTTGCTCGAGACCCTGAGCTTCACCGAGCGGGTAAAACTCCATGCCAGCACCAGCGTCCGTGAGATTGCCGATGCACGGATCGTCCTTTTCTGCGTCAAGTCGACGGATACCGAAAGCGCTGCACGGGAAATGCTGCCGTATTTGTCACCGGATGCGATCGTCCTGTCATTACAAAACGGTGTTGAAAATGCCGAGGTACTGCAAGGTATTTTGCCTCAGCGAGTGATACCTGCGGTGGTCTACGTGGCCACTGAAATGGCCGGCCCCGGACACCTGAAACATCACGGGCGGGGTGAGCTGGTGATCGGAGATTCACCGGTCAGCGCGCAGATCGCTGCCATGAGCGCTGCAGCGGGTGTGCCGGTGCAGGTATCGACCAATATTATCGGTATCTTGTGGGGCAAGCTGATCGTCAATTGCGCTTACAACGCGCTATCGGCAATTGCGCAGAAGCCTTATGGCAAGCTGGTTGAAGCTGAAGGTGTGCGCGAGCTGATGCACACCATCGTGACCGAATGTCTCGCCGTAGCGGAGTCCATCGGTGTGCAGGTACCGGGTGACAGCTATGAAACCGTGAGACTGGTCTCGACCAACATGGCAACGCAATACTCATCAACCGCGCAGGACGTGGCGCGCGGCAAACCCAATGAGATCGATTATCTGAATGGTTATGTCTGCAGACAGGGTGCATTGTCAGGCGTACCCACACCCGTCAATCAGACACTATTAACGCTCGTGAAACTGATTTCAAACCAATAAAACCAGGGAGACAGCATGGACCAGCAAGTATTCACACAAATGCTCAAAGACGAAGGCTTTGAAGTCGTCGTCGTAGAGCGCGAGGCCAACAAGAGTATGGATTTGCACAGCCATCCGTTCGAAGCCAAGGCGATGATCATCGAGGGTGAAATTCGCGTAGTCGTCGACGGCAAGGAAACGCACTGCCGGGCCGGCGATACTTTTCATTTGAACGCAGATGTCTTGCACACCGAGACTTATGGGCCGAATGGCGTGAAATACATCGCCGGTCGCAAACCAGCCACCGCTTAATCAAAAATCCCGGGCTATTTGCCCGGGATCTTCGAAGGCACTACCGGTGTTGGTTTGATCAACCGATCAGATCGACACGACCCGTCAGATCCATAATGCCGGTGATGACACTCAGTTTCGGATGACGCGTGTTGACTTCTTTGCGGAACATCGCCAGTGCTTCGGCATGAGAGCCGGTTTCCACTTCTTTTTCTGCAACGCCCGGAGCGCCAAAGGCCAGCTTCGCCGCGCCGCAATCACGATGCGACAGTGCGACCACACGTTTGATGTGATGCAGAGCGACCGATATTTCGAGGTTGTCCCAGAAGGTCTTGTGCCACGGCGCAAACTTCGGATGAACCGCACCGATCGGACCGCCGGCCATCACGAAATGGCTGTAGTTGTCACCCAGCTTTTCGCGATCCACGCCGGAGAGCAGCCCCATGTATTGCCAGCTCAGCGTGGTGAAACGAGGGTCGATGCAATTAACCAGCATGGCTTCGTAATTGCCGCTGGCAGCCATCGAACGTCCGGGCACGAATCCCATCATGCCCCCTGCCAGCACGGCAGCGCCGGTGGCCAGGAACTGGCGACGTGAGGTGCCTGATGACATTGGGCTGCAGCACGGGCAGCCCGCCTGGTGCTCTTCGCCGGGCAGCGTCTCAATAATTTGTTCGGACACTTTTTTCTCCTTTGATAACAAGACTGCCGGGCAGGGTTGAATTCAGTCGCTCGAAACTTCCCCATCCCAGATAAACGCTGTCAAAAATGAAATGATTGCAGCGCTATTTCAATAAAAGATCAACGACACCCAGGGAATCGAACTGAGTGTTGGAAATCTTTAGGCCGTGTCAGTATATTTGTTTGGTCCGCGGGCTACAGAAAATCATCCAGAGTTCGATAATCTATGACCAGCTCTTGGCAGGCAGGGACAGGGCCAGCCAGCGATGCGATATTTTTACTTTTTTATTAACGCTCGTGTTTGTTACGCGAGTCCGTGAGCAAGAGCCTGTCTCGCAATGGGAAGGAAGGCCAAAAAATGAACTTCAATCAACCAAACGGGATCGCCGCGATTCTGATGCTGGCCAGTGCGGCTGTATTCGCCGCTGATGGGCATCACGATCATCCACCGGCAGCCGCACCGGGTGCTGACCATCATGCAGCACCGGCTAAAGACGCGCAGGCGAAAGATCCTGCCGCGCTCGCTGCCGATGATCACGGCAAACCGGCACCCGCCAAAAAGGCACGCAAACAGGCACGCGCCAAACCGCTGCACAAGGCGCCCACCCACGGCACAAAGGCAGATATGCATGCCGATGCACACCCCCCAGCGCCTGCCGCCCATGGTTCTCACAATGCCAGCGCGGCACACGGCACACCGCAGGCGAACGAGGCCCAGGGCAGCAAACGTCTGCGTGTCAAAGACCGCAGCACCGCCGCAGCGCACGCATCGGACTCAACACCCGCAGCACAGCCGTCACAGGACGTATCGCACGCAGATACATCGCATGCGGCGCCTGCAGCAAAAGCGGGGCACGATGCACCTGCGGCGCACGACGACCATCATGCACCGGCTGCGAAAGATCATCCCGCAGACCATGCCGCGCCTTCCGGTAAAGACAGCCATGGCGCACATGCAGCACCCGCGGCCACGGCGACAAACACTGCAAAAGACAGTCACGCTGCAAAAGACAGTCACGCTGCAAAAGACAGTCACGCAGACCACCACGATGCGCACGCAGCACCCACTGTACATGATTCACATTCGACCCACGCCGACAACCATGCTGCGCCTGAAAAAGCATCGCACGCTGCCAGTGCGGCAGAGTATTGCAATCCACCGCTGAAGTCCGAGGTGGCTGCGCTGTTTGATCGCTGGAATGCATCGCTGCGCACCGGAGACCCGAAAAAAGTGGCGGCAAATTATGCGCCGGGGTCCGTTCTGTTGCCGACCGTGTCGAACCGTGCACGATTCACGGCGGCTGAAAAAGAAGATTATTTCGCGCACTTCCTCGCGCGCCGGCCTGAAGGCGCGATTGAAGATCGTGTGATTGATGTGGACTGCAACAGCGCCACCGATGCCGGGCTGTATACCTTCCGGTTTGCCGATGGCACTGCCGTCAAGGCGCGTTACTCGTTCTCGTATCGCAAGATCGGCTCACAATGGCTGATTACCAGCCATCACTCTTCCGGGATGCCGGAGAAGGCTGCGGTCGCGGCAGAACACCCTGTCAGCGGCACCGCGCAAGCGAAGCCTGCCGAGCGGGTTGAGCAGGGATCACCGGCCAAAGGCTGGGTACGTTATCCCTAAGAGCAGACCTCGGTTGTACGAGCAGGGCGCTTATTTTTTGAAGGTCTCGTCGACCGGGACCTGCAGGCTGTTCGCGAGCGCATTGGTCTGACTGGCCATCGCAATCACCGCCAGCAGTTCAGCATGCTGCGCGTCGCTCATGCCTTTGGCTCGCGCTGCTGCGGTGTGTGAATGCACACAGTATTCGCAGCTGTTCGCTGCGGATACCGCAATGTAAATCAGCTCCTTGGTCAGCGCATCCAGCGCACCGGGTTTCATCACCTGCTGCACTTGTGACCATACGCCCTGCAGCACCTCAGGCGAATTAGCCAGCGCTTTCCAGAAGTTATTCACATCATCGACGCTGCGGACACGCATGATGTCATCGAAGACGGCACGAGCGGCGGGTGATGCCTCGGCGTGGGAGAGCAGACGGACGGTGGTCATAAGTATTTTCCTTTCATTGAACGATATCGGAGCTTAACGCCTCTCCCGCCAGATCGCCAGCGTCAGTACGGACGAAGGCCGCCCCTCCCGTTTCGGCCTGCGGGCCGCAATGGTGAAATTTATTCGCGTTCGTTCCGGACCGAGGGCGGGAGACTAAAATTCAGGCTCGATTTGTCGATTCATCACATGAACAGGAATTTTATGGACCGCCTTATTATTCGCGACATCCGCGCCCGCGCCATCGTCGCACCGCTGACCCGACCGGTCAGAACCGCCTCGGGTGCAGTCGCTGTATCGCCGCTGATTTTGGTGGATGTGCTGACTGAGCAGGGCATCATCGGCAACGCCTATTTGTTTGGCTATACGCCCGTGACGCTGCGGCCGCTGCTGGCACTGATTGATGAGATCAAGCCCGAGCTTATCGGCAAGACCGTGGTGCCGGTCGCGCGGATGCAGCAGCTCGAGCAGCGCTTTCGATTGCTGGGTCTGCAGGGCTTGCTGGGTATGGTGGCATCGACGCTGGACATGGCGTACTGGGATGCCCTCGGTAAATCGGTGAACAAACCGGTGGTCGAGCTGTTGGGTGGTGAGGCCAGGCCTGTCTGGGCGTATGACAGCTACGGCATGGTCGATCCGGTCGGAGATGCGAAAGCGATTGAGCGTTCGATGGCGCAGGGTTTTCGTGCGATCAAGATCAAGCTCGGTGATCCGGACGTCCAGCGCGATATCCATGTGACGCGCGAGATCCGCCAGATGATCGGACCGAAGACAGCACTGATGGTGGACTTCAATCAGAGCCTGCAACCGACTGAAGCGATACGGCGCATTCGTTTGCTTGAGTCCTTTGATCTGCATTGGGTCGAAGAGCCGGTGGCTGCCGAAGATTTGCAGGGGCATGCGCTAATCAGAAATGCGGTTGAGGCGAATATACAGACCGGTGAAAACTGGTGGTTTCCGCGCGACGCCGAGCGCGCGATCAGTGCCGGTGCCTGCGACATGATGATGCCCGACCTGATGAAGATTGGCGGCATCACGGGTTGGCTGTCGGTGATGGGTATGGCGCGCGCGGCATCGATGCCGGTGTCGAGTCACTTGTTTATCGAAGCCAGTGCGCATGTGCTGGCGGTGACACCGACCTGTCACTGGCTTGAGTTCATGGACTTCGGTTCAGCAGTGCTGGCGAAGCCTTACGAGATTATGGATGGTCAGGTGACCGCGCAGGGCCCGGGACTGGGCATGGAATGGAACGAAGAAGCGGTAAAACGCTACGCACTCGATTAGCGATCAGCCGGGGTCTCCGGTGTCATCGCTTGTCTAAAACTGAGGAGATTCACCCGATGAAATACCGGAACCCCATCATTGCCATCATCGTCGGTATCCTGTGTCCGCTGGTCAGTCACGGCGAAACGCTGCAAACCAATAACCCCGAGCTGGTCGTCAAACGTGTGTACTGCGTTGATTACAATCTGGGCGGTGTTTTGGTCAACAAAGGCGGTCAGCCGTTTCGTGGCAGTTTTTCGGTAGCGGTCAAAGATGAAGAAGGTGATGTGGTCGGCCGCAACAAGATGCGACTGCGGGTCGGCGCTGAAAATGGCGCGCGCTTCTCTTTTCATTACATCAATACACTCGATTGCCGAAAACAGAAATTCGAATTCCGGGTTGAGTAAAGAGCTGGCCTGAGTTTACCGCCTCCGCTCGTACCGGGACTCGCTCGCCTTATTCCCCCT
Source organism: uncultured Bifidobacterium sp. (assembly GCA_964639465.1). Taxonomy (GTDB): domain Bacteria; phylum Pseudomonadota; class Gammaproteobacteria; order Burkholderiales; family Burkholderiaceae_D; genus Pernthalerella. The sequence continues at coordinate 8,771 of CAZXDB010000008.1, forward strand.
ATCTCTCCGTATAATCGACGCATTTCCCGTCTCGCCCCGTCCGATCGGCCGGCGACCAGCGCCTGTCATCATGGAGTGCCGTCAAAATTTTCTCCGGTTACTCGCGCATCGCTGGGTCACAGCGATGGCCATGATTGCTGGCCCTAATGCTCTGGCCGCACCGCTGACGTCCGGACAGGCCTTGCTGAGCCTGCCGGCGGTCACGGCCTCAAGCCGTCATTTGCCCGGCTCGTTCAGAGAAACCAGCGTCATCACCGAGCAGTCGGTTTTTCTGAGTCCGCGCGTGAGCTGGGAAACCTCGACCGGCCTCACTACAACCCAATACACTCAGGCGATACCGCTGCGTTCACAGTCGGCGCGCCTGACCATGGGGCCGAGACTGCAGTTGGGTAGATTCGAATTGTCCGCGCCTGTGCAATCTGGACATGAGCTGGGATCGGGTCAGAGCGACATTGTCTGGACATCGAATGCGCCACGGATGAGCTTTGCGCTCGGCCCGAGTGACAAGATCTGGCTGGAAGCCCGATTGCAAAATCGTACCGAGCAGCGGCAGGCATCGTCACGCAAATCGAGGAAAAGCCTCGGCATTAACTGGCGGCATGCGTTCACCGACATCTATTCACTGAGAACCGGGCTGGGGCGCAATCAGGAAATCATGGGTGACGGTCTGCAGCGCAGTCGTGGGGCCGAAGTCTATGCGCAACTGAACATGCAACTCCCTCATCGCTGGCAGCTGAGTGTGCTCGGGTCGGTGCAGAGGCTTGAGTATCCGTTGTACGGATCACCAACCCGGGTGACGCGCGATCAATCTGCCTCACTGGCGCTGTCGGCCAGTCACGGGATGGGCGGCGGATGGTGGCTGAGCGGCTCGTATGCCATCGACCAGAACGCATCTTCTGGTCTGAATATTCCCGTGTACAGGCAGAGCGGCCGGCTGCGCCTGACGCGTGACTTCTGAACCGCAAGCGAGCGATAGGTTGCAGCGGCATTTTTGCGGCGCATGTCTGCCTGTGTTAAGGTCGCAGACATGCGTCTGTCGGTCCGAAACCTGATCCTCTTGCTGTTGTGCTGCCTGCTGCCTGCGCAGGGCGCGCTGGCGTTTGCGCGTTCGGTCGGCATGATTTCGCATCACGCACGCCTTTTGCAAAACGCTGCAGTGACGCAGCTTGCGCATCCCGCACCGCACGTCGCTCCTCGTCATACGAGCGGGCATCCGCAGACGGCTCACGCGCACCATACCAGCCACGCTCATCATGCCCACGCGACTACGCCTGCATCGTCCGACACCACAGAAAAATCCTCACCCCTGACATTCAGTAAGACAAGCCACACACCCGCCTCCTGCACCGATTGCAGTAAATGTTGCCTGGTGGGTGCTGCAGCGCCGCCACCCGTTGTCATGCAAGCCCCGGTTGTGTCGTTTGCTCTTCGTACCTTTAAATCCACCCGACCGGAAACAGCCGGTCATATTCCAGAAAAGCCCGAGCGACCTCCGCGGCTCCCGGCAAACTGCCTGACCTGACGCGGCTCTCTGCTGCGCGTCAGTACTCAGGCATCAGGCATGACGTACCTGCTTGCTTTCTGCAAGCTTCCATCCCGTGTCGAGGTTCTTTATGAAATATCCATCAATGGCCAGCGCCTGCTTTGCGCTGGCGTTAAGTGTCGCGCTTGCAGGCTGTGCCGGTTTTTCACCGGACGGTGGTCTCGATCGTGTGTCCTCGCTGACCCGCGACCGTGCAGGTTTCGATGTGCAACGCGAATCAGCCGAAGGCAAGGCACAAGTCCGTGAACTGCTGACCGCCGATCTGACGCCGGACAGTGCCGTGCAGGTGGCGCTGTTGAACAACCAACGTCTGCAGGCTGCATTCGCTGATCTCGGTGTGGCCGAAGCCGATCTCGTTCAGGCCGGACGTCTGCGCAATCCCGGTTTTTCTTTCGGTCGTCTGTCCAATAATGATGTCACCAAAACGGAACGTGCCGTCCTGCTGGATCTGGCCGGTCTGTTGACGATGCCTTTGCGTCGTGCCATCGAAGAGCGTCGTTTCAGTCAGGCGCAATTGCAGACGGCCTTGCAGGTTGTCCGTCTGGCGGCGGATACACGTCGCGCGTATTTTCAGGCGGTCGCTGCCAAGCAATCGCTGGTGTATATGCGTCAGGCCGCACAGGCCACCGAAGCCAGCGCCGAACTGGCGCAGCGCATGGCGAGTGTGGGCAACTGGAGCAAGCTCGATCACGCGCGCGAGCAAGTGTTTCATGTCGAAGTCACCGCGCAGCTTGCTCGTGCCGAACACGCGGCCCAAGCCAGCCGTGAACGATTGGTGCGCCTGATGGGTTTGTCAGGAGGGGATGCGCAAATCCGTTTGCCGGAACGATTGCCGGCTTTGCCGGACCAGCCGGAGATGCCTGCAGATATCGAGAGTGCTGCCATCGCGCAGCGGCTGGATGTGCAGATCGCCAAAATGGAAACCGAGTACACGGCCCGCACTCTGGGTCTCACGCGGGCTACGCGTTTCGTCAATGTGCTCGAGGCGGGTTATCAGAACAAGAGCGAGACCGGTGAATCACGCGCCGATGGCTATGAAGTCGAGCTCAGCCTGCCTCTGTTCGACTGGGGCACAGCGCGCACCCGCCGCGCCGAAGCACTCTACATGCGCTCGCTGATGCGCACTGCGGATGTCGCCGTTCAGGCACGTTCCGAGGTGCGCGAACATTACTCGGCCTATCGCACCAGCTTTGATGTGTCGCGTCGCTATCGGGACGAGATCGTGCCGCTCCGAAAACGTGTGTCGGAAGAAGTCCTGTTGCGCTACAACGGCATGCTGGTCAGTGTTTTTGAATTGCTGGCCGATGCCCGTGCACAGATTGCCAGCATCAACGCAGCGATTGATGCACAGCGCGATTTCTGGATTGCCGACAGCGAGCTCAATTTCGCCATGAACGGTGGCAGTCTGGGTAACCCATTGATGCCGGCCGCAGGGAATGTGCAGCTACAGGCGATGCCCACACCCGCGCACTAAAAGGAGAGATTCATGATGAACCGCAGAGATTTTTTTCGTGATGCTGGCGTGCTGGCGCTCGGTGCCGGGCTGATCAGTCGGGCGGGTGCTGCCTCGTTGCCGGAAGCCGCCGTGATGAAAGATGCACGGACCACACCACCGCCTTTGCCCAAAGACGGGCGACCGTTTTATCCGGTGGTCACGCTCAATGGCTGGTCGCTGCCCTGGCGGATGAAACAGGGCGTGAAAGAATTCCACCTGGTGGCCGAGCCCGTGGTGCGGGAATTTGCCCCCGGCATGAAAGCCAACCTGTGGGGTTACAACGGTCAGTCGCCGGGGCCGACGATTGAAGTGGTGGAAGGTGATCGCGTACGAATTTTCGTCACCAACCGTCTACCTGAGGCCACCAGTGTTCACTGGCATGGTCAGCGACTGCCAAACGGCATGGATGGTGTGGCCGGACTGACGCAGCCACGCATACCGGTGGGTAAAACCTTTGTGTATGAATTCGAAGCAAAGCGCGCGGGGACCTTCATGTATCACCCGCATTCGGATGAAATGGTGCAAATGGCGATGGGCATGATGGGCTTTTGGGTGACCCACCCGAAAGATGCCAATTTCATGCGTGTCGATCGTGATTTTGTTTTCTTGCTCAATAGCTTCGACATCACGCCCGGTAGCGCAACTCCCAAGGTCAATACCATGCTGGACTTTAATCTCTGGGGCTTTAATAGCCGCGTTTTCCCCGGCATTGATGCGATGCGGGTGCGTCAGAACGACAGGGTACGCATACGGGTAGGTAATCTGACGATGACTAATCATCCGGTTCACCTGCATGGACATGAGTTCACGGTGACGGGTACGGATGGCGGCTGGACACCACCGGCGTCGCGCTGGCCGGAAGTGACTGTTGATATCGGCGTGGGTCAGATGCGCGCCATTGAATTCGATGCGACCGACCCGGGTGACTGGGCATTTCATTGCCACAAATCGCATCACACGATGAACGCGATGGGCCATCAGGTACCCACCATGATTGGCGTCGATCACCGGGGTATTGCAGAAAAAATAAACAAGCTCGTCCCTGACTACATGGTGATGGGCGATCGCGGCATGGGCGATATGGCGGAGATGGAAATGCCGCTGCCTGAGAACACCCTGCCCATGATGACCGGTGACGGGCCGTTCGGCAGCGTGGAAATGGGCGGCATGTTCACGGTGCTGCAAGTACGTGCGGATCAAAAACCGGGTGATTACAGTAATCCGGGCTGGTACAAGCATCCACCCGGAACAATTGCGTATGAATGGAAGGGCGAATTGCCTGAGCCCTCCAGTCAGACCGAAGCAGGTGGTCAGTCCATGCCTGGGCAGGTGAAGCCGGCAAGCACGGAGCCGGTCGAGACAAAGCCGCACAGTCGCAAACCCTCAGGCCACAAAGGCCATTAAATCATTTATTACACCTACTCAAAGGAGCATTGAAATGCATCGATTTGTTAAACAGGTTCTCACGCTTGCCATCGCTCTGTCAGTGACCTGCACTATCCCCATCGTCTGGGCCAATCATCATGAGCATGAGGCGCATGCGTCGCAGAACAGCGGCATGATCAAAGGCGAAGTGCGCCGCATCGATACCGAAAACCGCAAGCTGACCATCAGGCACGAGGCCATTCCCGATTTGGATATGGCTGCCATGACGATGGCGTTTCGGGTTGCCGATACCATTTCAATCGACAAACTCAAGGCAGGCGATAAGATTCGCTTTTCGCTGGGTAAGATTGAGGGGAAGTGGGTGGTCGTGGCGATTGAAAACGACTCAAACCCCTGATGGAACATCGTTGAAGAAAATCCTGAATCGGAATGGATTGCAATGAGAGAAATTCAGGGGCGTCTAGCCCCCGACTTCCTCGCCAGCTTCAAAATCAAGTTCCACGCGCGCGCCGTTGGGATCATGAAAGAATAATTGCCACACGCCCGTCTCTTGCTGGCGTTGCAGATCGTACGCCAGACCACGGGATTTCAGCGTGGCCAGTGTGCCGTTCAAGTTAGTCGCAGAAAAAGCCATATGGTCCAAGATGCCGGCTTTTTCTGTCGGCAGTACATCTTTGTTAATGATGTGCAGCACGGGCTCATCATCACAGTACATCCAGGCGCCCTTAAACGACATGGGTGGGCGATAGCCCGTTTTGAGTCCCAACAATTCCTGATAAAACTGAACCGTCTCTTCAAGCGCGTCCGTGACGATGGTGAAATGATTCATTCCGGTGACTGCCATGGCGTTTCCCTCCTCAGTTAAAACCTGTCTATGCGGTAGGGCATCGGATCCGTATACGTCGGCAACCCGCAAATCATCTCCGCCATCAATCGGCCACTCGACGCCGCCTGGGTCAGTCCATGGTGTGCATGTCCGAAGCTGAACCACACGCCCGCATGTCGTGGCGCGGGACCGAGCAGGGGCAGCATGTCGGGTGTACAGGGGCGCGAGCCTAGCCAAGGCGTTTCATCAAGCGTTTCACCCAGCGGATACAAACGGCGTGCGATCGGTTCCAGTGTTTGCAGTTGCACGGGGGTGGCTCGTGCGTCACGTTTTGCAAATTCGGCACCAGTGGTCAGGCGTATGCCGCGTGCCATAGGAGCCAGCGCGTAGCCATGGTCCACATCAACCAAGGTGTGTCGCAGTGAAGAGCCTTGGCTTGCATAGTGGCTGTGATAACCGCGCTTTCTGCCCAGTGGCAGCTTATATCCCAGCTGGCGTGCGAAATCTTCACCCCAAGGCCCAAGGGTCACGACAACATCGCGTGACTGTGCAGGACCCTGATGGGTGTCTATCTGCCATGCGTCAGCTGCGCGGCGCAGACTGCGTGCATCACCCATGCGAAATTCGCCGCCGCGCTCCTGAAATAGGGCGAGATACGCAAGCGAGAGCGCGTGCGGATCACTGATCTGTCGTGAATCGGGATAATGCACGCCACCTCTCACGCCATCGCCAATGCCGGGCTCCAGCGCAAGGAGTTCGCTCAGGGACAATTCCCGCACCTGTAGTCCATAGGCCAGACTTTGATGCGCCATCAATCGACTGGCTGTTTCGCTGTCGGCAGTTCGGTACAACTTGATCCAGCCATGCTCATTGACGAGCCCACGTGCCCCTGCTGCTTCGATCAGGCGTTCGTGTTCACGCCAGCTGTGTTCGATTAGTGGCAGTGCGCCGGCGATGGCGGACGGGTAGCGTTCCGGGGAGGAGTGCAGCCAGTAGCGCACTAGCCATGGAAGCAGTGAGGGTAGGGCTCCCGCGTGATAGTGTGCAGCGGCTTTGCGCTGCAGCGCGTAGGCGATCAGGGTGCGCCAGTCGCGCGGAAAAGCATACGGAAATACGGAGGAGCGCTCGATCAGACCGGCATTGCCGAAACTGGTGGCGGTGCCGGGGGGCTGTCGGTCAATCAACCAGACCCGACGTCCACGCAGCTGCAATTGCAGCGCCAGCGTGATGCCGACGATACCTGCACCCAGCACGATGACATTGGGGGCTGTCGAAGGTTTCAATTTATCTATCATGATGCGCCGTCATGGCTGCTACTCGCCTAATGAAAATCATGAGCCTAAATTACGGGATTCGTTCATGGCTTAATCCCGGCCGTGGGCGCATTATCTACCCACTGCCTGCGGTCTTGTGAAGGTCCAGGTAAAGCGAGTTGATAACCCCCCGTAACACCACTAGGAGATAATCATGGCATGGACTACACCAGCAGCGACTGATCTGCGTTTCGGCTTCGAAATCACTATGTACATCGCTAACCGCTAATCCGGTTACGCTGTACCGCAACCTCGGTTGCAAAAAAAATCGACCTGCGGGTCGATTTTTTTTGCTCTTTTTGCAGCATTTTCAGAATCTGTTGGGCGCTTGAACCTGGTTCGGGCGCGTAGGGTTGGTCTCCGAGTTGTAGATTTTTAGCGGCCGGTCCGCACAAAAAAACTGGGTGTTTTGTAAGCTTTCAGAAAGGTGAATTCATGGGCATGTGGATCGAGCTGGGTATATTTGTGCTGGTGCTGCTATTTGGATTACACCAGATATGGGATGTAAAGCGAGAGCAGCGCAAGCGCTCGCAGCAAAAATCAGATCCTGAAGCCTGAGTTTTTGCGGTGCAAAGCGCGCCTGATCATGGTGCAGGGCTTTTGTTTCGCGCCTCCGAATCGGTGTGAATAGCTTTCTGAATTTGTTTCACAAAGCCTCTGTTAGCCATTTTTTTTCGATCGCTGCGATCGCAGGTCGGTTGACAAATTAAAATAGTTTGTGACATTTTGGGTTGGTTTGAGTTATCTTACGGCCATAATTAATTACTTAAATAAGCGCAGCCGCCATCAAAGTCGTATTACGGCTCGCGCTTCAGATGTCGCCTATGCCATCATCGGCTTGTAACTCCTTCAGGATCGCGCATGCCATTTGATCACTGCGCAGAATGTCGGCGATGCTGTTTCGTCGAGGCGGACTACCCACCGCTCGAAATAACGCTCACCCAAAAAGAAAAGAAAAAATACGGCAGCATCTGTATTGAAACCGATTGCCCCAACCTTGGTCCGACGGGCTGCGTGCTTGGCGAGACCAAACCTTTTAGTTGCAAGCTTTATCCACTCGCTTATAATCCGGCCTCAAAGACGATCCACTACGATAGGGATTGTCCGTTAATGCCTGAATACGTTCGCCAATTAAAAGATGCAAAGAGCGAGGCATCCAGGCACCTGGCCTCCTGCACCAAAGAGATCGTCAGGCTGGAAAAATCCGATCCGGAGTTTTTGGAAAATAACTTCGAGATCGATTCGGATTATTTTGATTTGAAAAAACTTCCGATTGCACCTTTACATAAGGACACATCAGAATGAACGGATCCCTTTATCGATTGGGCGAAATTAAAAAAGTCCGTCAGTCGCCCCGGGTGATGCGTGTCGGTAACCAGAGCTGGACCGCCCGAAATCTCTGCGTTGAGAGCTACCACGAAGACATCCTCTACTACACCACCCGCTGGGACGCCCTCTGCCCCTATATCGATATCAGTGACGAAATGCTGGCCATGGCGCCCCGGCCTTTCGTGGTCTACGCGCTGCCGCCGGACAGCCCTTACGGCGTACCTATTAATGACAAATATGGTCTGGTCGACACATCGCTGGACGATTTCTGGTGCGACGAGCGCCGCTCCCGCAAATTCCGCGAATTCGACAAGCAGTACCGGGGTTTCAAATACACGGAAGAGGTCATTCAGGGTAAAGACCTGACCGTTGATGAAATGTTCGAGATGGGCGGCGCGCATTTCGAAAAATGCTATATCGCCGATGAAGAGATCGCCGGTTTTGTCGATTATGTAAAAAACCTCGAGGTACTGGTGCTGCGTGTGCATTCACCGGAAGGCGAGTTGGTTTTGACCGACGTTTCGGTGATTCTGCCGAAATACAATCAGTTGTATGGCAGCTTCTGTCAGTGGAACCGGGATTTCAAAACCCGCTCACCCGGCAACTATGCCTGCCTGCTGGCCTGCCGCTGGGCGGCACGCAACGGTCTGCGTTATTACAATCTCGGGCCGGTAGACGACTACGGCTACAAGGCGCTGTTCGTCACCGACTATGAGCCAATCTATGCGATGGCGCTGGTCGATCTCGACCATCCGCTCGCACAAGACCCGACCTCACCACTGAAAATCGATTTCAAGCCCGAGGAATTGAATCAGATTTATCGCCACGGCGAGCCTGTCCAGCTCAAGAACTGCGCTGCCTGATCGCCAGGCGACGCAGTTCTTGAATGGTCGGGTGTGGGCGCGTAGTCGTCCATATCGTAGCAGCTCAGGTATTTCGGGCCGGTCCGCTTGATCGGAAATTCGGGTCATCTTCACCGAACAAATGTTCTTCACCAAAGCTGATGTCGTAATCGATGGTCAGTTCTTCATTGCGCCCGATGTCGCGCATCGCTTCCAGCACATCTTTCTCATTAAAGCGCAGATTTGGCGTCTTTGAGTGGTTCAGGTAAATCGAGAGATTCACCGCATTCATACCGATTTCCGGCGCAAAAACCCGGCCTTTTTCCACCAGACAGAAGCTGGCGAGATGCTTGCGGACGCTGCTCGGTACTTTTTTCAGTTCGATGCGGGAAAACTTGATTTCCTTTTTGCTCACCATGCTGTTGAGCGGTTGGGTCCCCTTGGGTATGTCACGCAGCGCAAAGACGCCGATGCCGTGAAGTGGGGACACACCGAGCTTGCAATACACCTGGCTCAGTAAATGTTCGTACAGTTTTTCTTTCAGACTGCTCATGTTTCCGATCTGCCTAAGTTTTTTTGATACCCGCTTTTGCGGACCAAGTCTTCGCTGCTGCGCAACATTTTACGCCAAGCCAGAGGGTCTCTACCGGGAACCGGGAATTTCCTGAGATTTACCCGTTTTGTTGAATTTAATTTCGCCAGACTTGCATTTAATTTGTCGGAAAGTTGATTGACAGCCATTTTGTGTGCGGATATCGTCACTGCATTCTGAATTCAGAATGCAAAGCTGTTAATTTATTGGCAAAAGTCGGCTTACATGCAAATTATTACGCCCCAGCCCAGTCTGGTTGATCAGGTTTACGAGGCCATCTTGTCCGAAATCATGGACGGCAAGTTCGGCCCGGACGCCCGTCTCGTGCAGGAAGAGTTGGCCGAGGCCTTTGGCGTTTCCAGACAGCCGGTGCAGCAGGCATTACTGCTTTTGCGGTCGCAGGGAATATTGACGCAGGCACCCGGCCGCGGATTGATGGTCTCGGCGCTAGATGCGCAGCGCGTGCGCGATCTTTACGAGGTGCGCGGTGTGCTCGACGGACTGGCCAGTGCCAAGGCAGCTGAGCGCGGTAGTGCACTGGCGCGCGCCGAGGGCGCTCGCTATATCGAGCTTGGGGAGGCGGCCGTCGAGAGCAAATCCATTGCGCAGCTGGTCAACGCTGACATGAATTTCCATTTCTTTATTTACCGCTTATCGGGCAATGTTCATATTGCCGAGACGTGCTCGCCTCACTGGAGTTACTTCCGCTGCGTGATGGGTGAGGTTCTGCTGCACGGTGAAACGCCCGCTGATATCTGGGGGCAGCACAAACTGATACTGGATGCCATCGTCGACGGTGACGCAGTACGTGCCGAGCAGCTATCGCGTCATCACATCTCGCATGCATCGTCCACGCTAAACCTCAATCTGAGTACGAGGGCGGGCGGCATGATCGCGAACGAAAAGAATTAGCAGGGGGGAGAGCAGTAGCAGCACCGTGGTTGTAGTCAAAAACCGAAGATAGGCGCGAAAAAAATTAATCTACGAGTGCCTCGCTTTCGAAAGGAGAGAAGTATGAAATGCAGCACAGGAGCGACGATCAAGAACGTGTCGCTCACATCAGAGGTCAGCGTGGGAATGCTGGCTATTGCCGTAGTAGTTGCGAGAGTTATTCCAAGGAGTGCGTGCTGATGAGTCATGCAGATAAATTCGGCACGCTCTATCAGACACTGCAGCGCACCGTTGCACGTTTCCCGGATGGTGCTGCGTATGCTGTGCCCGAGATGCCTGGTCGCGCTTACCATCCTCAGGGCTGGGAAGTGAGCTGGCGCGAAACAGCGCAGCAGGTAGAAGCCAAAAAGGCGATCTATCAAACGGCTGGTTATGGATTGGGACACCGGGTAGCTATTCTTTTCGAGCAGCGACCCGAATTTATTTTTCATTATCTTGCACTCAATGCACTCGGTGTATCGGTGGTTCCGGTCAACCCGGATTACCGGCGCGATGAAATTCATTATCTGGTCGAGCACTCGGAGGCAGTGCTATTGGTAGGCGTCCAGTCCAGAGCCGCCGACCTGCAAGCGGTCGAGTCCGATCTTCATGGCGCTTGTCGTTATGTGCCTTTCGATGATTTTCCCGCCGTGCTGCCGGTAGCGCCCACTCCTGTCCAAACGGGTGAGCCCAATGCGCAAACTGAAGCCGCTTTGCTTTACACCTCCGGCACCACCGGACGACCCAAGGGCTGTGTACTCACCAACGAGTATTTCCATACCTTCGGCATGAATTATCTGACGCTGGGTGGTGCGCTGACGATGTCCGAGGGTGTCGAGCGCCTCTACAATCCTCTGCCGCTGCATCATGCGAATTGTCTGTCGATTTCGCTGCCAAGCATGTTGATTGCGGGCGGTTGTCTGATTTTCCCCGACCGTTTTCATGCCAGCACTTGGTGGAAGGATGTAGTGTCCACGCGCGCGACCGTCGCGCAGTTCCAGGGTGTGATTCCCAATATTCTGCTCAAGCTCGCGCCTTGCGAAGAAGAGCGCCAGCACACCCTGCGTTTTGCGCTATGTGCCGGTGTTGAGCCTAGCCAGCATGAAGTGTTTGAAAAGCGTTTTGGTCTGCCACTGGTCGAGATGTGGGCGATGACCGAGACGGGCCGCATGATCGCTGACAATCATGAGCCCCGCGCCATTCACACGCGCGCATTTGGTCGCGTCAGTCCGTGGGTTGAGGCGCGCGTAGTTGATGAAAACGGTAATGAAGTGCCGTCCGGCGAGCCGGGCGAACTGGTCATACGACACAGCGTCGACACACCACGCAAAGGGTTTTTCTCCGGCTATCTGAAAAACGAAGAAGCCACCGAGACTGCCTGGAAAGGTGGCTGGTTTCACACCGGCGACGCTGTCATGCGCGATGCAGAGGGCAAGTTCTATTTCATGGACCGCAAGAAAAACATCATCCGTCGCGCGGGAGAAAACATCGCTGCAGCAGAGATCGAAGCTTGCATCACTGCGCATGAGAAAGTGAAGCAGGTCGCCGTGCTGGCCGCGCCCGACGAGGTCCGCGAGGAAGAAGTCATGGCGTGTGTCGTGGCACGCAATCCCGAAGATATCCGGGAAGCCTCGCAACGCGAAGCCATTGCACAGTCGTTGTTCGACTGGTGCTACGAGCGTATGGCGTATTTCAAGGCGCCGGGCTGGGTCTTGTTCGTGGACAGTCTGCCGATGGGCACTTCGGCAAAAGTACAGAAGATCCATATTTTCCCGCCGGGGACGGATCCGCGACAGCAGCCGGGCGTGATCGACCTGCGCCATCAAAAAAAGCAGCAGAAGCAAACCAAGCCAGCCATGGCGAACTGATGACGGAATTCAGATATGCAACCTCCTAAACTTCACGCCGATATGGCCGCTGGCGTTGTCGCGCGCTTTCTCAAGGCGCGCGGCGTCGATCGTATTTTCGCGCTCTGTGGCGGTCACATCATGCCGATGTGGATGCAATGCGATGCCGAAGGTATACGCATCATCGATGTGCGTGACGAGCGCGCCGCAGTCTACATGGCGCATGCGCACAGTGAACTCACCGGCAAGCTCGGTGTCGCGATGGTAACCGCCGGTCCGGGCATGACGAATGCGATGACTGGTATCGCCAACGCACACACCGCTCGTGCATCAGTACTGGTGCTGTCCGGTCTGCCGCCGCAGGCCCAGGAAAACCGTGGCGCCTTGCAGGACCTGCCGCATGTGGATATGGTTCGCCCCATCACGCGTTACGCTCGTACGGTGCGTGAGCCTGCGCTGGTCCTTCAGGAGCTCGATGAAGCCGTGTCCCGCGCAATGGGCGAGGGATGCGATCCGGGTCCGGTCTATCTGGACTTCCCGACGGATACCCTGCGCGGCATCGTGCCCGGTCCGGTGCAAATGGCAGAACACTTTGAGCCTAAAGCGCCACTGGTGCTGCAAGCAGACCCGGCCAGAGTCGAAGCGGCCGTTGAATTGTTATGGTCTGCCAAACGTCCGTTGGTGATTACCGGCCGCGGCGCACGACGCGCGAAAAAAGAAATCAATGCGCTGCTCGATACGTTGGGCGCGGTGTATCTCGACACCGGCGAGAGTCGCGGTCTGGTGAAGGACGAGCATCCGTCGTTCATCGGCGCGATGCGGGGCGCGGTGATGGGTGAGGCGGATCTCGTCATCACGATCGGTCGCAAGATGGATTTTCAGCTGGCCTATGGTTCACCGGCTGTCTTCAGCAAGGCAAAGATTTTGCGCATCGCCGATTGCGCCGGTGAATTGCGTGATAACCGTCGCGGCGATGTCGAATTATTTGCGCATCCGGCAGCGGCGATTGACGCAATTTTGAAAGCGGCTGGACAGCGCGTGTCAGCGGTCGACAAGACCTGGGCGCAAGGTATGCGCGAACACCATGAATCACGTTCACGCAAGCTGCGCGAAAGCATGGCGAATGCCGCGTCGGATAGCGAAGGTCGTATCCATCCGAACCGGGTGCTACATGAACTGCAGACACGCATTAAGCCTGATGCAGTCGTGGTCGCAGATGGTGGTGATTTTCTGAGCTTTGCCCGTGTGGGCCTGTCTGGCGGCAGCTATCTCGATCCCGGCTCGCTCGGCTGTATTGGTGTGGGTACTGCGTTTGGCGTATCGGCCAGTCTGGCTTATCCAGACCGGCAAGTCGTCGTCGCGACCGGTGACGGCGCCTTCGGTTTCAATTCGATGGAAATGGACACAGCCGTGCGACACGGTGCTAAGCCGCTGATCGTGGTCGCCAACAATGGCGCATGGCAGATCGAAGTGCACGACCAAACCGATACGCATGGCAAGGTGGTGGGTACTCGGTTGCAGTTCGCCGACCATGCTGCGATGGCACGCGCATTCGGGCTGCATGCGCGTCGGGTGGAGCGTGCAGAAGATTTGGGCGCAGCGATTGATGAGGCGATGCAGAACCTGCCGGCCTTGCTGGATGTGATCGTGTCACCGGAAGCGAAATCATCCGATGGCAAATCAGGGCTGGCATGGATACCGGAGTTGCAGCCGCTGAGCACGTGGGAAGTTGCGGAGCAGCAGTGGCGCGATGGCGAAGCAGCGAATTGAGCACAAAGCATTTTGTGGCAATTTTTTTACATAACAGGCAATGAAAGAGCACACAAGAAAAACAGTCTCACTGACAGCGAACCTCGCTGATGGTGTTCAAGTTGCCGAAGCAAGACTGATGTAGCAGGCTGGTGTTTTGTCCGGCTTTTGCGCGAAATTTGGACGGGCAGGTTGACTCAATACCTGTTCGTCCAGATCAGCGCGGTATTCACAAGATACCCAACAAAACAAGGAAGTTTATTTAGTCTCCGTATTGGCCTATTTTGATACGACCCCTTCGGGGGTCGTTTTTTTGTTCAGGCGATCAGCTTACGGAAGTAACCGGGTAGCGCAAACAGCCCCTGATGCGTCGCCGGGTTGTAGTAATTGAGATCAGTCAACCCGGCGGAGGTGATGATTCCGGCGATCTGACTGGCATCGGCTTTGCGCGGATCAAAATCGTTGCTGCAAACTGCGAACGACCAGTAAGCACCATAGAGCGGAATGTAAAGACCCATCGGTGCGACGACGTTGAAATTATTCTTGAGCCGCTGGTACAGCATGGAGACGACATCTGGGCGAAAAATGGGTGAGGCGGTGTGTAACACCATCGCGCCACCTGGGTTGAGCAGTTTTTTTACGGAGGAAAAAAATTCAGCGGTATAGAGTGCTGATGCGGGTGTGTCCGGATCGGTTAGGTCTAGTAAGACGAGATCAAAGCGCTCGGAGGTATCACGCACATAGGCTAAACCATCGCCAATGCGTACCTCAACGCGCGGGTCATCGAGCGCACCGTGATGAATACTCTGAAAATATTCGCGTGCGACACGGATGACGACCTCATCGAGTTCAGCAATAACGACGCGCTGGACACTGGGGTATTTCAGTAGTTCCTCTGCCGCACCACCATCGCCGCCACCAAGTATCAGAACTTGCGCGACTTTGCCATGACTGGCGGCAGCCGGATGCACCAGCGCTTCATGATAAAAAAATTCTTCTTTTTCGGACGTCATGTAGTCGCCATCCAGCCGGAATAGTCGACCGAACTGTGGTGAGTCGTGTACTTCGATGAGCTGATAAGGTGACTGTTCACGATACAGCACGGGTCCGAGCTGGTACGCATAGGCACTGTGTTCGTTCAGCTTTTCCGTGCCCATGGTCTGTACACCTTGCGCTGCGCCGATTTCTCCGCGCTGCAGGCGCTGATGGCTGGCTCCAACGGGATCGAACAGTGCGGTCATTGCGTCGATCAGTTGCGATGCCTTTTTGCTGTTGTCCGTCGAAAAATTGCAGACGTAGACATCAAGCGTGACGGCAGACTGCTCTGGCCAAGTGTGAATCGCCAGATGCGACTCGGCCAGCAGTAGGGTGCCCGTGACACCGCCGGGTGCATCGGCGATACCCGGAAAGGCGACGAAGCTGTCGCCGACGACCGTCAGCCCGCTCGTGCTCACCAGCGCAAGGCAGGCCTGACGAAGTCCCGCGTGGTCCGACATTAGTTTGAGATTTTTGCGACAGCCCGACAAATCAGCGGTGAGGTGAATACCTTGCATTTTTTTAGTGTATTGAATTTAACGTTCAGACAACAAGCCAGTTTGCGATTGTGCCATTAAAACAAGGTCAGGCAAAATAGCGGGTCGATTACGAAGAATTGATTAACCAAACAAAAACATTCGAAACCATCATGTCCTTTGACGTTGAAACGAAATCCACGCGCACACCGAAACTTGATATTGAATATCTGGAGTGGAATCCTTCCGGCACCCGCACGATGGTACTCGTGCATGGGTGGCCTGATTCTGCACGAACCTGGCTGTCCACTGCCCCCGCGTTTGCTGCTGCCGGCTTTCGGGTGCTGGCGCCTTCTGTGCGCGGTTATGCGGGTACCCGTTTTCTCGACCAGGCCACACCGCGCAGCGCGCAATTGTCGGCGCTGGGGCGTGATCTGCTGGATTTTATCGATGCGCTCGGCCTGCACGACCCGGTGCTGGTCGGGCACGATTGGGGGGCGCGTGCGGTTGCCAATGCAGCGGGGTTGCGTAGCGGTGTCGCTTCGCATCTGGTCATGGTGTCGGTGGGCTATGGCACGAACACGGTACAGCAGCAGCTGAGTTTGGAGCTGGCGCAAAATTATTGGTATCACTGGTTTATGGCCACGCCGTTGGGAGAGCGGTCTTTGCGTAACGACCGGCGAGCATTTGCCCGCCGCATGTGGGATTTGTGGTCACCACCGGGATGGTTTGATGACGCCGAGTTTGAGACAACGGCGCAGGCCTTTGATAATCCCGATTGGGTATCCATCACTTTGCATTGCTACCGGCATCGTTGGGGGCTGGCTGAGGGGGATGCCGGCTATGCAAGCGATGATGCTGCGCTTGAGCCTTTGCCGGTGCTCTCTGCCCCGATGCTGGTGATACACGGCGCGGCAGATGCGGTGAACCCACCCTATACCTCCGCTGGCAAAGAAGCCTGGTTTACCGGGCCTTACCGACGGGTATTGATGGAAGGTGTGGGTCACTTTCCACAGCGTGAGTCACCGCAGCGCTTTGCCGAGGAGGTCCTTAGATTTTGCGGCTGATCAGAAACGGGTAATCAGCATGATCCGAAAGCTTCGGGATTCGATGGGATGGAAAACACGGTAGGGGCCATTCGCTTCCGTGCGGGTTTGGCCATCGTAAGTGTAGCTATCCGTTGCGTAATCAATCGCTGAGTGTTTTCTGTCGAGCAGATTAAATCCGATCAGCTCAATCTTTGTATCTTTGCTGATGCGGTAGCCTAATTTGCCATTCAGGGTGGTGGTGCTATTCGAACGTAGTGAATTATCTTCGGTGAGTGGACGGGGGCCGAAGTAGCGCAATTGGAGCGAGCCGCTGTAAGCGCCGCCTGCATCGACAATCGCAGCGATTGATGCGACGCCTTCGACGGAGCCGGGAATGTAGTTTCCTTCTTCCGCAAAATCTCGGAAACGGGCGCGAGAGTAGGCGAAGTCGGCGTCCAGCGTAAGCCATCGGTTCGCTTTGAAGTAATTATTGAACTCGAATCCGGTACGACGGCTTCGTCGACCGGAATCTTCCGTGCGACCCGCATCGCCGACGTAAACAATCTCAGAGGCATTGTCCAGTTGAAAAACGGCAAACGTGGTTTGCAAGCCTTCGATAATCTCGGTGCGGATGCCTACTTCTTGTCCGAAGGTTCTGACGAGACCATCGGCGCGTCTGCCACTGCCAATGGTGACGCCACGCGCATCATTGGAATGATAGCCATTACCAATGCTGTAGTAGTACTCGGTTTCGCTCCAGGGACCAAACACGATATTGAGCTTGGGACTGACAATAAAATCGTTCACTGTGTCCGTGTTGTTCGCTGCCAAGCCTGAGCTGCTATCCAAGCCCTTGTTCGCAAACCGGAAATAGTCACCCCGTAGTCCAGCCACGGTTCGGAACCAGTCATTCCAGTGCACGTGATTTTCGGCATACAGCCCGATGCTGCTTTGGGCAATCTGGTCGCTACGACACTGATCCAGACTACAAGCAATGCGCGTGCGCTGACGTGTGTTGTACAGGCTGTTTCGAATCTGGTCATGCTGAAACTGAACGCCAATCGTATTCGCTGCTTCTTTTCCCAGACCAGTCATCGTCAATGTGCGCGAGGCATTGAAACCGGTGGTCGTACGACCGTCGCGTTGATTGAATTGGCTGTCTGCGCCATATTCGAAATTTGAGTACAGATCCAGGTAATTATTAATCACGTAGGCCTGAACCACCGTATTGCCACGGGCATCGGCTTCGCGCCACTCGCCTGACAGGCTGTACCGATGCGCCGTAGCGCCGGACGATGAGTCCATTGCATGCCATCGCGAGATTAAGCCCCGTTTGTATTCGTCCCATGGGATCTGGTCGGTGGAATTCCATTTGCCGGAGTAAGCCATGGCGGTCAGGTTGAAGCCGTTCGCTTGTCCCCCTTGTGAATAGCGAAGTAGTCCATTTATTTTTTTGTAATTATCTGGATTGTCCCAAGGGCCATCGTAGTGGGACAGCTCCAGGGCATACAGCATGTTCCCATCATGAAATTTCGGTGCGTTGGAGAGAAGCGTTCGGTAATAGCCGTTTTGACCCAGGCCTAAACTCACCATACCGCGATCTATCTTGTCGCCATAAAAGATGTTCGCCGATCCGGCATTCGCAAAATCGCCATCGGCCGCGTAATACGGACCCTTACGGTAGTGCACTGAGGAGATGAGTTCGGGGATCAGTGGGTTCAGGTCAGCCCATCCCTGTCCGTGGGCGTGACTACGCTGGTTGATCGGCATGCCATCCAGCGATATCTTGAAGTCAATGCCGTGATCTAGATTAAAGCCACGCAGAAAATACTGATTCGCTTTGCCCTCGCCACTGTGCTGGCTCACAATTAATCCGGGAATCACTTCCAGAATTTCTCCTGTTCTGGCCACGACTCGATTGTCAATTTGAAATTGTCCTGCTGCCCCCTCATTCGCGGTGTCGCCGACGCCGAGCAAGCTGTAACGTGATACCACCTCCACGTTAGGTAAGGTCCGGATGTCATCGGCCGCAGCACCATAGGAACTCAGGAACAGGGCAGTGCCGATAAACTGCGCCAGTCGCTTCTTGCGATGGCCTTGGTTTGTTGTCATAAATTACGAGTCAAGCGTAAATAATTGCCAAAAGACAATCATACAATATTTTAAAAGTTCATACAGTCGATCCGGCTTCAATTAGCATAGGCGCGTCTGCGATGATCTGGTGCGAAATTAGTTTTTGGGTTTGAGATGGGTGTGCGTGTGGTGTCCGGCGTGACTGTGGCTGGTCGATTGGATATCGGCAGAGATGAGATTGAGCGAGCCGTGGCGGATGCCGGACATCGCCGTCAGGTGCCCGGCAAAGTGCCTGACTTCCGTCGTGAGCCCTCTGAGGAATACTGCCTCCAGACAGTTATCGTGGTCCAAGTGGGCGTGCATGGTTGAAATCACGAGGTCGTGATGATCGTGATGCGTGCTGGTGACGCGGTCGGCCATTACTTTTTCGTGGTGGTTGTACACATAGCTGACCACGCCAATCGAATGCTTTGCCTGCGCAGATTCCTGGCGAGATTTTTCCAATGCCTGCCGAATCAGGTCGCGAACCGCTTCTGAGCGATTTTCGTACCCGATGGTTTCAATGAGGTGGTCAAAGTCGGTCGCTAAATCATCGTCCAGCGAAATGGTAAAACGTTCCAATGTAGCGCCCTTCCTTTGTCAGAGTAAACGAGTCCGTTGAATGACGGCTGCCTGAGCCGGCACGCAGGTGACACATTGCCTTGTTTTTGCTCGCTATCCCGGAGTGCCGTAGCGCTCCCTCTCGTGGCGCCGCCGCGACGGCACTATTTTGCACAATGGGCGCCATTATCCGACGTGTTGGTGCCGGAAGTCATTTTTCATCTCGCTTCCCGGCGTTTTCATTGAGAGGCTTTGTCAAAAAGCCGCTGCCGGCGTTCGGGGCAGCTTGCCCTACATCGGTACTGTCTGCGACGCTCATTTCGATAGGACTTCTTGTTTATTTTTTAACGAAAACAGAGGGGGCTCAGACCCAATACCCTTGATTTCTCTAAGCTTTTTCTACAATCGAGTTTTTTTGTGACCGATGGGTTGACGAACGACTGAATTATTGTCAATATCTGGTGACAATTAAAAGTGTAAATATTTATTTACATTCTTGGTTGCTCAATACCGCGTCAGTTCGTAGGGGGATGCGGGGCGCCTGCAGGCGTGTCCGGCAGGGTTACGGGTGTTTTTCTAAGGAGTATTCATATGTCTGATAGAGACAAGGTTTGGCCTACCGGCCTGACAGAGGCAGAGTCTGAAGAGATTCATCGCCACCTGATCCAGGGTACGCAGCTGTTCGGGATGATTGCCGCATTCGCCCATCTGCTCGCGTATATCTATTCACCTTGGCTTCACTAATTTTCAGGAGAACTCAAGATGATTTACGGAAAAATGTGGTGTGTGGTTAAGCCGTCGGTGGGTATTCCCATCATTATTGGCGCGGTGGCTGTGGGCTCGTTCCTGGTGCATCTGTCGCTGACGCTGAACACGACTTGGGTGAAGAAATTCCTCAATGGCAGCGCAGCGCAGGTATCAGCGATCCACTCTGACACGGTGCAACCCGTGGCGATGCTGGTTGCTCAAAATCCTGCACGAAAGTAGTTTTGTCCGGGATTCATGGTTCGGGACCTGCAGGTTCCGAACCATGACCAAACCCACTTCCTGAACGGGTCAAGGCGTCGGGAAATGCCGGAAACGCCATGCAGACACCCTACGTTCAACAGGAAATTCGCCGTAGCTGGGCCAGAATAGGCGCCCGATTTCTCCCTTTCGCTGATGCCGCGACACCGGATCTTCCGCTCTCGCGTCTGCTCAGACTCTCTTTGTTTCAGGTATCGGTCGGCATGGCACTGGTGCTGATGATCGGTACCCTGACCCGAGTGATGATCGTCGAACTCAAAGTGCCTGCGGCACTGGTCGGCATCATGATTTCCTTGCCACTGATCTTTGCGCCTTTTCGCACAATCATTGGTTTTCGCTCCGATCATCATCGCTCCGCTTTAGGCTGGCGTCGCGTGCCTTATTTGTGGATGGGCACGATGGCGCAGTTTGGCGGGCTGGCGATCATGCCCTTTGCGCTGCTGGTGCTTTCCGGTGCGGGGCAGGCGGCGCATGCGCCCGCATGGGTCGGACACTTGGGTGCCGGTGTCGCGTTCCTGCTGGTGGGCGCTGGCCTTCATACGACCCAAACCGTTGGCTTGGCACTGGCAACGGATCTAGCAAGTCCCGAGTCGCGTCCTAAAGTCGTGGGACTGATGTACGTGATGCTGCTGCTTGGCATGATTGTCAGCGCCCTGATTTTTGGTGCTGCACTCGCGGAGTTCAGCCCAGGTAGGCTGATCCGGGTGATTCAGGGTGCGGCGATTATAACGGTGGTGCTCAATGTGGTCGCCCTCTGGAAGCAGGAGTCGCGCAGCCGTGGCCGCGCGGGTGCGCCTGCGGTGGCACCAGATTTCCGGCTGTCGTGGCAACATTTTTGTGAAGGTGAGCATGCGGTGCGCCGCCTGATCGCGATTGGCATGGGCACTATGGCCTTCACGATGGAAGATGTACTGCTGGAGCCCTATGGCGGAGAAATTCTGGGCCTGACCGTGGGAGCCACCACGTCTCTGACGGCGGCACTCGCCGTGGGTGGTCTGCTCGGATTCGGATTCGCTTCACGTGTCCTGAGTCGTGGCGCCGATCCCCTAAGGCTGGCTGCAGTGGGCGCTGCGTTGGGTTTACCGGCATTTTTATTGGTGATTTTTTCTGCACCTTTGCTGATGCCGGTGTTGTTCGCGCTCGGGACGTTGCTGATTGGTCTAGGTGCCGGTCTCTTCGGTCACGGAACCCTGACGGCAACGATGAACCTGGCCCCTCCAAGCCAGAGCGGACTTGCGCTGGGTGCCTGGGGTGCGATGCAGGCGTCCGGCGCCGGTGTGGGCGTTGCCCTGGGCGGGATTTTTCGGGATATCGCCGCCGCGGTCGGCGGGCCGGTGTTTGGCTACATGAGTGTCTATGCGCTGGAGGTCCTGCTGCTGGTGCTGACCCTGGTGGTAATGATCCCGCTGATCCGGAGGAAAAACCGTTCGGATAATTTGAGCAATAATATGCGGGTTTGAAACTCCGGCCTAAGCCGGACCACCTGGCCAACGGCTTCCGGTCAGGTGCATCAAGTATTTGAAGTAAGGTTCCGGACTCAGCAGTAGGATGTCGGGAGTGAGCGTCTTAACTGAAATGGGAGAAGGGTATGAAAACGTGGCAGATATTACTGGTCATCTGGGTGGTGGGTGCTGGCTTCATGATGCTCAATCATTTCAACCGTCAGAACATTGAGCGTCTGAAAAAACGGAAGTGAGCTTGAAGGGGATGCACCCTACGGACCGGCCGCTTTTCATGCGGCCTGTTTTCCTATTTCGCTGAACTGCCGTCGTACCAGGGCGATGTGTTCCCTTAGCACATACAGTTGATCGGCAAAGGCTAGGGGTGGCTGCAGGTTGTTGACTGACGCCTCGATATCGGTCAGACGTTCATCAAGCTCGCTGCGCTGTGCGCTGCTGAGATCTTCACGCATATCGCGCTCTATTTTCATCAGACTGCCATACCAGCGATAAATCCGCGAGCGTACCCGCCAGCTGTAAAGCGGTGCAATCAGCCGCGACAGGGGCACGATCACAATCAGTAACGGCACCACAACGATCAGGATGCGGTCGACCAGACTCGCCAGCCAGAAGGGCAAGCGCTTGTACAGAAAAGGCGCTCCCGAGGTGTAGTAGCGCCGGGCTTCTTCACTGATCGGTATTTCATGTTCGATCGGCGTCGGGAATTCGCCGGCTTTGCGATACATGCCGGGCTTACCGTGCACTTCGCGGGCGGCAGAGATCAGCAGATCGGAAATGGCCGGATGCAGACCTTCACGCGCAATCAGCTCCACGGGGGTACCGACCAGTGAGGTGTCTGCAGGCGGTAGATTCAGCGCGAGATCGAAGCTGCCCTCCGGCGCCTCCAGTCGTGACAGAAAAGGCAGGCGACGCAGGTAACCATCCGCCTGACGCATGCTCATCAAGCGAATGCCGGGCTCGCGCATGAGTTCACGTATCTTGCGGCCCCGTACCTGCTCACTCGTCAGAAAAATCGCGTCCGCTTTTTTGCTCAGCAACGCGGCAATCGCATCATCCCCATCAAGATCGAGCAGCTGGGTGTCCGCATTGCTCAGGTCATTTTCTTCAAGCATTTTTAGTGCAAGCAATCGCGTGCCGCTGCCCTCAGGGCCGATCGCCACACGACGGCCTTTCAGTTGGGTCAGCCGGTCCAGCGTATTACGATCGCGGTAGAACACTAGGAACGGCTGCACATACAGCGTACCCAGTGAGACCAGGCCCGGCGTATCTTCCGCCTCCGCCAGACCGGTTTGCACCAGACCCACATCCGCGCCTTGTTTTTTATCCAGCAGCCATCGCAGATTTTCTGCTGATCCGTCCGTGACGATGATCTTCACGCGAACGCCATGCGCCCCTATGATTTTTGCGTAACGCTTTGCCGTGTTGTGAAAGCTGCTGTCCTCGGCGCCACTCAAAATCACGACCGTGCCAGGTGGTGCGGGACGTATCAGTTTGACCGCCAGCCAGCCCAAAGCGATCGTCAGCAGGAGCACGGGTAACAACACCAGCAGCAGATCGCGCCATGAAATGGCAATCAGTTTTTCCACCGGCCGGCGGATGGCAGCACGGATCGCAGTGGGCTTGAGTTTTTTCATTTAGTGTATTTGCAGTGAGGCTTGAAGAATGTACTGACAGAGCCCCTTCGGTTTACATGACAGCGCCGACCTGCCATGGCACGAATTCGCTCTGGCCATAGCCGTGCAGTTCGCTTTTACTCGCTTCTCCGGAGGCAGTTCGAATCATCGTCTCGAAGATATGGGTACCCATCTCGGCGATCGAACATTCACCATCGATGATTTCTCCGCAGTTGATATCGATATCTTCCTGCTGTCGTTGCCAGAGCGCCGAGTTCGTCGCCAGCTTCAGCGACGGTGAGGGGGCACAGCCGAAGGCGCTACCGCGACCCGTGGTAAAGCAAATCAGATTTGCGCCACCCGCGACCTGCCCGGTCGCGCTCACGGGATCATAGCCCGGCGTATCCATGAACACAAAGCCGTGTTCGCGCACGGGTTCGGCATATTCGTACACGGCGCGCAGGGCGGTTGTGCCGCTTTTAGCGACCGCACCGAGCGATTTCTCGAGAATAGTGGTCAGGCCACCGGCCTTGTTGCCCGGCGACGGATTGTTATCCATCTCACCTTCGTTAATCGCTGTGTAGTTTTCCCACCACCGTATGCGTTCGATGAGCTTCTCGCCGACTTCGCGTGAGACTGCGCGACGCGTCAGTAAATGTTCAGCGCCATAAATCTCGGGCGTCTCCGAGAGAATCGCGGTACCGCCATGCGCGACCAGTAAATCCACTGCAGCACCTAGTGCCGGGTTGGCGCTGATGCCCGAATAACCATCCGAGCCACCACATTGAAGACCCACAGTCAGGTGACTCAGGTCGCAGGCCTCGCGCGCGCCTTCATTTGCTCTGGGTAGCATGTCTTTGATCAGCTGCACGCCTTTATCGATCGTTTTTGCTGTGCCGCCCGAGTCCTGAATATTGAAGGTTCGCAGCAATGGTCCTTCACTCAGATGGCTATGATCCAGCCAGGCCGCAATCTGGTTGGTTTCACAGCCGAGACCCACGACTAGCACGCCCGCAAAATTCGCATGCCTTGCATAACCGCTGAGCGTTCGTCGCAGCAATTGCATTCCAAGTCCGCTGTGATCCATGCCGCAGCCCGTGCCATGCGTGAGTGCGACTACGCCATCAATCTGAGGAAATCCTCGCAAGGCTTCAGGGTTTGTGCGGTGGGAGAAAAAATCAGCAATACCGCGCGCGACCGTCGCCGAACAATTCACGCTGGAGAGAATGCCAATGTAGTTACGCGTTGCCACTTGTCCGTTACTGCGACGATAGCCCATGAACGTCGCTTGTTGTTTTGCGGGCGTGGGTGGTACATCGACACAAAACGCATAATCGCGTTCGAAGCTGCCCTTGTCCTGGCCGAGTGCGCAATTATGAACATGCACATGCTCGCCGGCCTGAATGGCCTTGCTGGCAAAACCTATAATCTGGTTATAGCGGCGCACCGGTTCACCTGCGTGCAGGTCACGCACGGCGATCTTGTGACCCGCGGGGATCAGACCGCGTACCGTGATGTTTTCTACCGAGGTGCCGCCAACGAGTTGCTGACGCGCGATCAGCACGTCGTCCCGTGCGTGCAGTCGGATGAAAGTACTTTGAGTCGTCATGGTATTTACCCGCACAGATTATTTTTGAGGTCGAGCATACTATGGAAGCGCCTCATGAAAGGGCCCGGACACATTTGTGTATTCAGAAAATTGTGTAACTATACTGATCGTCCTGTCATCATCATTAACAAAAATATCATCACACAGTGCACCGGCGGCGCCGGAAAAGCACGGGATACGAGACCATGAGCACATCCTACCAACAAGCCGCAGCAAACCTTTATCCCCTTTGGCAGAACAAAACCCGGTGTTCATCCCTGCCGGATGCGATTCGACCCGCAGATCGCATCGCAGGCTATCGGGTGCAGCAAGCGTTTGCCGAGCGCCATGGTATCGCCGTCGCAGGCTGGAAAATTGCCGCGACCAGTATTGAGGGGCAAAAGCACATTGGTGTCGACGGGCCACTGGCCGGTCGCCTGTTTGCCGATCGTGTTCTGACGAACGGCGCCAGCGTGTCGTTGATGGGTAATCTGATGCGCGTCGCTGAAATCGAATTCGCCTTTTGTTTCGGACAAAGGCTCATGCCGCGCGCTGCACCGTATACCACCGCCGAGGTACTGGATGCCGTCGGCACGATGCATCCATCGATTGAAATTCCCGATTCGCGCTTTGACGATTTCGTTACCGCCGGCGCGCCGCAGCTCATTGCGGACAATGCCTGCGCCAATCTGTTCGTGTTGGGGCCCGGGCAAACGATCTGGCGTGAATTTGATTACCTCAATGCGCCCATCCACATAACGCAAAATGGGGTACCGGTGGATCCCGGTTTTGGTCGCAATGTGTTGGGTGATCCGCGCGTTGCACTGACCTGGCTGGTCAATGAGTTGTCACAACTGGGTATCGCCTGCGAACCCGGTCAGTTTGTTACGACCGGTACCTGCCGTGTGCCGGTCACGGTAGCGCCGGATGACCGCATTCATGCCGACTTTGGCGAGTTGGGAAGCGTCAGCTGTTCTTTCAGCGAGTGACGCTCATCGCCATCTTTTTTATTTTCGCGCGTCGGCCTTGCGTTGCGCGGAGCGCGCATACGGTGACACCGATGGCTGGCGCTTGACCACGGCGCGCTGGCCCGAGGGCCTGAAAGAGAAATAGTCCGGTTCCAGCGCAAGCACGGCATTCTCGGTGATGTCCTGACCGATATTGGTTTCACTGCTCAGCGTCGTCTTGGGTACCACCAGCGTTGAGCCCGCTTTGGGTTGCATGTTGGCGGGGATCGAGTTGGCGCTGCGTATCACCTGAGGCGTGGTCTGGAATTTTGCCGCAATATTTTCGATACGCTCGCGTGCCATCGTGACCTTGTGCGAGGTCCATGACGACAGCGCCTGTGTCCAGTTGGTCAGGTTCTCACGGAACTTCTCTGCATTCGGGGTGGGCAACAGTATCTGCGTCTCCGAACTGCCGGTGATCACCGGGCTGTTGAACTGAGGATTGAGCGCCCTGAATTCTTCCATCGGCAGCTCGGCCAGTTCAGCGGCAAGATTCACATCGATATCGCGCGTTTTTTTCACTGACACGAAATAAGGCTTGTTTTCGACCGGTGGCAGTTTCACGCCGAATTGTTCGGGTGACGCGATGACATTCTTTAGCGCCTGCAGCTTCGGATAGTAATTGCGCGTTTCAGCTGGCATGTAAGCCGACAGACCGTTGTAATGAATAGGCCGGCCTGCTGCCTTCGCTCGTGCAATGGCGCGCATCACCGAGCCTTCGCCCCAGTTGTAGGCAGCCAGGGCCAGCTGCCAGTCGCCGAACATGCCATGCAGCCGCTGCAGGTAGGTCAGTGCGGCATCGGTCGAAGCGATCACATCGCGCCGATCGTCACGAAATGCATTTTGCTTCAGATTGAAACTGCGACCTGTGCTGGGAATGAACTGCCACATGCCAGCCGCTTTGGCATGCGAGTAGGCCTGGGGATTAAAGCCTGACTCAATAAAAGGCAGTAGTGCCAGTTCCGTCGGCATCTGGCGTTTTTCCAGTTCCTGCACCACATGGAACAAGTAGCGTGATGCGCGCTGGGCAGTGTGCTGCACGCCCTCCGGGCGGGCACCGTAACGGAGGCGGTGACTCGTGACGAGCGGATTATTTAGTTCCTGTATCGCGAAACCTTTGCGAATCCGATCCCAGAGATCACCCTGTTCAACGTCGGACTCCGTGAATTGCGGATCCAGCAGCTCGGCAGCCGCAGCGGGTATCAGGGTCGCGGGTGTCAGTTCAGGCGTCTGCTGGCTGAGGTCTTCATATTGGGCCAGCAGCATTGAGCGATCAGAATCGGCGCAGGCGGTCACGTGGATGAGCGAAACAGCGGTCAGGGCTGTTACATACGCCAGCGAGGCAGATTTTTTTAAGTACAGCATAGATTGCATTCTCCCGGCAGGCAGGCGTTGAGCCACCTCCGTTTTATCGAACCCGGAGTCTATTGACGACAAGGAAAGCCCGTCAAGCAGAATATCGTCCTTTATTCATCTCAATATTTTCAATAAGACAATACCGGGAGTGCGCTGAATACAAGCACATTTTGTGGTGATCCAGCGTAGCGATACGATGCTGGATCTATAAAAATCAATGGGTTAGTGCTATCTTTTTAGCCGACAACGCGTCCGGTGCCTTGTAATCAGCGCTTTTCTTGATCAGTGCAATGAGGTACTTCCGGGCTGCCTAGTCTTTCATAGACGAAATGTCGGCGAGCACCCGATTGAGTCGGGTCGGTTCTTCTGCGAGATTCCGGTAGCCGGCGGTTGTTGGATGGATCTTGTCTCTGGCGAGGGCCGTTTCCGGAACCGACAGCCAGTTGTCGCCCCAGATTTCAGCGACTTCGCGGACCATCTCGCGCTGCGCCGGTTTGACTTTCGGGGGCAGTACCCAGAAAACGCGTGTTCCTGCCTTGACGTTTTCTCGGATTTTATTCAGCTCCGCGATCGTGTTGACGCCTTGATGATCATTGGTGCCCAAGCTGATAATCAGGCTTTTTGTAGGGAGTTGAGCATTAAAAGCTGGGAAATAGTGCTTGTTCCATTGAGATGATGTCCATCCGGTACGTGCGTAACTAACGCATTCCTTACGAAAATGCGAGATGCCGACCGCGATGCTGTCGCCAATAACCAAACACTCGAGCATAGTTTGTCCTCTTGAATCAATGCGTTGACGTCGCACCGACAGGTTGATTATCACGCTGATAACCCTGTCGACATACCGCGGATAGTCACCAGCACCGCAAGTCGTGTGCCAGCCAGCAACCAATGTCATGATGACAATCTATTTTATTATGTAAAAAGTAATTTTTTAGCCGACTTGTGTGTATTGTCGTTGCGCTAACGCAGGCCGATTTGCAAGGCAGGTGCCTGATAAGCGGCGGGTTGGCCGGTGATAAGCGGGTTACGCGGGGGCAGTCTGAAGAGGCGGGCCGTCAAGTGATTGAAAAGTGGTTTTTGCCGACCCATCGATGCCGTGCTGCAACTGGCGAAAAATCGTCAGCCATAGAGCCTCACCTATAATGTGTGCCTCGCTAGTAACAAAAAAATTACCGCGCCGGCCCGAGTGGTATCCGACAAGACTTCTTGCAAGGCAGTAGCCGATATGAAAACCAAGTCAAAAATCTTTGCAGGGCTGGCGGTGCTGCTGAGCGCGGCACTGGTGCTGATTTTCATATTGAAATCGCCTTCACGCGAGGCCGATGTGGTCGAGAGCTCCCAGGCACCTGCGGATTTCGAGGTCGATTCCCTTGCAGCTTTTAATCTGTCTCATGTGAAGTACCGGGAAACGGAAGCAAAAAATCGGGTCGCGGCCTGCATCAGCAAACGCTACAAAATCACCTCGGATGCGGCGCGCAAAATCACGCAGCTGGCTGAGCAGGTGGCCGCCAAACATCAGCTTGACCCGAATCTGATTCTGGCGATTATTGCCAATGAATCCAAATTTCATCCGCTGCTGGTGAGTCCGGTCGGGGCACTCGGCCTGATGCAAATCATGCCGAACGTACACAAGCGCAAACTGGCGGTGTACGGCGGCGAAAACGCGGCGTTGAATCCGGAGGTTAATATGATCATCGGTGCCACCATCATCAGCAGCTTCATGCGGCAGACCGGTTCCCTTGAGGGTGGGTTGGCGATGTACGTAGGCGCAGGATTCGATACGTCGCATCCCTACGTTTACAAAGTCAAATATGAGCTGGAGGTATTCCGCGATTGTGCCAACGGCATCAACCGCAGCGCCGCCGATCGCCCGCCAGCCAAGTCCGGGAAACCCGTCGTGACGGAGAATGACAATCAGCCGTCCGAGCCGCCAGAGGAAGCCGAAAAATAATCACTTCGGCGTACCGTCATCGCCAGCTTTCTCGGGAGGCATGACCGAAGCCGGCAAACCGGCATCGCTGTCCCAGCCCAGGCTCGACGCCAGTTCCTGCGCGAGACGCTGATAACCCTTGATGGTGAAGTGGATTAAGTCTTTCGACATCAGCGCCGGATTGGCTAACTGCCATGCATAAGCTGAGCCCTGACCACCCATCGCGGTTTGCATGCTCCAGGTTTTGCATGCATAGCGCGCACCCAATTCTTTTTGAATGGTGAATATTTTTTCGTGAATCGCAGAAAAGCGCAGCAAGTCCACCGCAGTGTATTCGTAGCTCACCCGGGCCCGGGCCGTCTGTCCCTGCTTGCCTTTCTGTGCGTGCGATGGCTTTACTTTGCCTGCTTTTTTCAACTTGCGCACGCGAGGTACCAGAACGCCCCGGTCACCGGGTGCAATTAACAGGCATTCGGATTGCGGAAATACCTGGCGCATATTTTTTAGCGATTGGTCGAGCGTCTTCGCGTAGCCGGCTGCATCAAACGACGCTGCATTGCCCTCGTTGGTACCATATTCAAGCATGACCAAATCGTAGCTTCGATCTTTGAAATACCCTGAAAAATAATCAGGATCCAGTTGCTGCCATGCGCGCACCGTGGCACCGGGTATACCAAAGGAATCCAGGGTTGCCGCGGGCGGCTGTCGGTAATTCAGAAACATACCGTTGAGTTGTACCGGCTGGTCAGTCACGCGTATTTTCAGCAGCGACAAAGGCCGGTTGCCGACAATACTCAGTGAACCAAAGCCTTTGGGACCGCTCAGGCTGACCTTGTTTTCTGGGCCATCATCAATGCTGATCGATACGCTGCCTGCACTCGGCGAATGATGGAAAAACAGCTCCACACGACTCACATCGGCTTCGCCGCTCTCATTGCGTAAATCGAACCACAAGTAGGCCTCAGCGTCGCCCTGCAATACGTTCAGGCCGACACCGGTCGGTATATCAGTGTTGCGTGCAACGTAAGCGAGGTCGGATTTCCAGCCGTCCATGCAGTGACGACGCAAAGGCAGGTTCACACCACCCCTGCCCATGGTGAAAGGAATGAACTGGGTCCGGGCTTTCAGGCCCTGCGCCAGAAAAATTCGCTTGAGCTCATACGAAAATGATCCGGCCGCCAGATGGCTGTCGCCCCATATGCCGATGCGCAGCGGCTGAGTGCGGGTGGTACCGGGACGAGTGATCATCGGGGCGCTCTGCGCGGTCTCGGCCTCAGCGCCAAGCGCCTTGTTCAGACGTGAGGTCAGTATCCCCAGCTCATCAAGCTCTTCTGCGTCGGGTGGCTCAAGAACATCCCCTTTTGCTGGCCCGGGAGCCTGACTGGGTTTGCGTTTGACCGGACACTGTAGATCGCCAATGACCGAGCCCTGCTGAAAAATGAAATGTCGTCCGATCTCATTGGCCAGCAATGACGAGGGCGAGCCTGTTGCAACCAGCACCACCATACCGGCAAGGCCTGCGGCTGTGATCCGTGCTTTGGTCAGGAATGCATGCATCAGCATGGCCACTGGGTCACGTGGTGGGGATCGTTCAGGGCGCGTCGGCAGCGGGTCATCTCGGTGGTCTCAAGGTGTATCAATGATTTTCAAAACGGCGCTTGCAATACGTTGCAAGCCCTGAGGGCTAAAGTGAATGCCATCATCAGCGCGCAGATTAATTTTCTTTCCCGTTGCATCGGTTGCATGACGAACATAGGGCTGATCAAGGCGGCCAATCAATTCTTCTGTTGACACGAAATCAAAGCCATAACGTTTCATGTTATCGAGAAAAATCGGATTCTGAACGACAGCACCACGCTGCACCCTTTTTTCTTTCATGGCAGGCAGGCCCACCCAGATCAGGTGCACTTTTTTTTCTCTGGCAAATTCACAAATCTCGCTGACTCGGGCACTGTAGACCGACGTCCATTCCGGCGACGGAAATCGAATCACCTGCCGGCGCTCGTAAATATCCCAGGGGTCATTCGGCCCCAGAAAAACCACGACCGTCGTTAATTGATGCTGGACGATTTCCTTTTTTATTTTTTCGACCCAATCGAGCCGCCTTTTGACCGTTAGCCCGGTGCTTTGCTGACTTTCGTTCCGCAAAAGCCAGTCGGGGTGCGTCGCCTTCAGTTCGCGCATCATGAGGGGAGCGATACCCTGCATCATCGAGTCGCCGGCGAACAGTATGCGTTGCACCGCCGGTCGGCTAGGTTTTTCTGGCGGTGATTCAAGGGCGGCCGCGGGTGCCGCCGTCTGACTGGTTAATGCGGGTTCGTTCAATGGCGCGGTGCGAACCAGCAGATACGCGGTGAGCGACAGCAGGACGACGATCGCAAGCACTACCGTAAGCAATGCCGTCAGCGGAGGTTTTTTAGTAGAAGGCATCAAATCACTGTTAGTTTTTGTGCCGGCAGTCGCTTGTGCCACAGCCGTCTAATGAATGTTTGCTCATGCTTTAGTACCCCCGCCGCACGGTACGACTTTCAGCGTTTTATTGGTGTCATTACTCGCCGGCTCGGGCAGGCCGGACACGCGCAGAATTTCTGCGGTCATGGCGCGAACGCCTTTTTTCGTCAGATGGATATGATCTTTGCCAAAGTATTCTTTATGGCTTTGACCAATAGCGCGCCAGTCGATCAGTTTGACATTCGGGAATTCGCCGCTCAGTTTTTTCAGCAGCTCGTTATTGGATTTTTCCCAGCGGCGGGGCGCTTTGACATTAATAAAAACAACCTGGCGGACGTCGGAAAGCAGAACCATAAGCTCTCTGACCTGGTTTTCGTACAGATAGCCATTGGTCCCCAGGTGAATGACGACGATATCGGCCAGTTCATTGCGATTTTTCAGTTCATGTAGCCGGTTCAATCCATCCTTACCCTGCCTGCCAATCGCTGCATCGATTTCCAGACCCTCGATTTTTTTTGCCAGATGGTCGCTAGCACCCAGCAGCACTGAGTCGCCGAGCACCGTCATCAGTGGTTTGGACTTCAACGAAAATTTGTTTGACACTGAGCGGATGCAAGCTGCGCGCGACCCGTGCGCGGCGATTTCGCTCTCATGCACCGGCTCGTCTGCCGGTACCGTATCGGCAGCCGGCTGCTCGGGTAGGGCCTGTTTTGTTTCAAGCGGCGTCGGACGAATCTGTATTGTCAGGACCGTCGCATAGACAGCCACCATGCAGCTTGCATAAAAACCGAAACGTTGACGGGAAGACCAGCGCAACACCTGTCCGGTCCTGACCGGATTTTCAATCAAACGGTAAGAGAGTTCAGTCAGTATCACGGTCAGGCTTAGTCGTATCGCTGCTTGCATCCAGGGATTGTCGGGCAATTCAAATTCCGGGCGTAGCAGAGCGAAGACGGGCCAGTGCCACAAATACAAACCGTAAGACCGCTGCCCCATCCATGCCAGCGGCCGGATGCTCAGCCAGTGTTGTAATGCACCGTCTTTGTGGGCAGCAGCAAACAGCAGGCCGGTCGACAGCAGTGCGATCCAGAAAAAGCCCCCCTGATACAGCGCAACGTCATATTCGGTGACGAATAGCATGACCCAGAGCAGCGCACTGAGGCAAATCACCCCCAGAAAATCACTGATCGTCGCCGGGATTTTTGTCGCGGAGGCGCCGGACGACAGCGGATTCCAGACGGCGGCCAACGCTGCACCCAAAAACAAGCCCATCGTGTGGGTGTCCGTGCCCAGGTAAATCCGGCTAGGGTCCTGAGCTTGCGGATAGCCGTGGCGCACCGACAAATAAATCATCCAGCCCGAAGACAGTAGCGCCAGTGTGGCAGCAATGAAGAAAAGCGCGCGTTGCCCGAAATGGCGCAAGACGACCAGCAATAACAAAGGCCAGACAATATAGAACTGTTCCTCGATCGCCAGCGACCACAAATGCTGCAACAACGCGGGTCGCCCTGACATTTCGAAATACGATTGTTCCGAAAAAATTTGCCACCAGTTCGAAAAATAAAACAGCGCTGGCAGTAAATCAGAGCGGGTGCGCCAGGCCGCGTCCCTGACCCAGTATTCGGTGATCAGCACACAAGCAATCAGCAGCACTAGCACGGCGGGTAATAAGCGTCGCGCTCTTTTCAGATAAAAAATACCGATCGCGATCGTGCCGCTGGTCTGATATTGCCGTATTAATTGCCCGGTAATCAGGAAACCCGACACCGTGAAAAAGATATCAACACCCAGAAAACCCGAGGAAAACAATCCGGGGATATCGAGGTGGAACAAGATGACGGCAAGCACCGCGAATGCGCGCAGGCCTTCAAGGCCAGGCAGATAGTCAGTGTGTTTCTGCGAGTGCGTCACAACGATGCTCGGAAAATTCGGACCGCTGATTATATGGAGTAATCAGCAGATTTTTATAAAGCTTTGATGCAGATCGCTGATTAAGTGCGGCCGGGGCAGTCAGATAGCGTTAGCGATATTATAAAAATGCTATTGATTCTGGTCATGCCTCCTGGTTCAGCTGATTGTTCAGCGCATCGCGTCCTCAATCAGTGCAAGTAAATCATCGTACTGATCGACCGCGGTAAATTGAGGGAATTGCGCTTTTACGTTTGCAGGTGCGTGAAACAGGAATCCCGCATCCGCTGCGCCGAGCATGGTCGTGTCATTGAACGAATCGCCCGCGGCAATGACGCGGTAATTGAGCTGCTGAAGCGCAAGGACAGCAGCGCGCTTCTGATCCGGAATGCGCAGGCGGTAATCCACAATGCGGTCATCCCGGACCAGCAGTGTATGGCAGAGCAGGGTGGGCATACCCAGCTGGCGCATGAAGGGCGCAGCGAACTGCTCGAAGGTGTCCGACAAAATCAGCAGTTGGGTTGTCGAGCGCAAGGCATCCAAAAAATCCCGTGCGCCCGGCAGCGGTTCCAGGGTGCCAATCACGGCTTGTATCGCCGACAGGGTCAACCCGTGCTGGTCAAGTATGTCGAGACGACTGCGCATCAGCTTGTCGTAATCGGGTTCGTCGCGCGTTGTCCTGCGCAAGGCTTCGATGCCGGTTTTTTCGGCAACGGCAATCCAGATTTCCGGTGTCAGCACACCTTCCATGTCGAGGGTGACGATCGTTTGTTTCATGTCGCAGGTTTTTTTTAAAATCAGATCAGGGAACAGACAAGCCAGACGAATAGTATTCCTTCGCAGGCGTTCCGGATCATTTGTTACTTAAAAAATAACGGCGAGGCGTGCGAGTGATCCTTCTGCCTCAAACGAAACCACAATAAGAAACGTATCGGGGCCAGTTGGTACAATCAAGTCTTAATATACCAACATAATTATTTAAAAAGTAACAAATAGGCGTTCCATTTTTTGGTCCGGCAGGTTGCATTGCACTGATTATTCTCGCAAACGCGGTTCAGGCGGCATATGACGTCAAAGCGATCAGTATTCAAAGCTGGATGCAAAATTCAATACCCGGCTCTACGGCAAGTTCGAAAATGCGTATCACTCGTTTAATACCTATCAGCGGGATCTGGTGAAAGCGTTTGACGATCGCAAGGATATCCACCCCCCTGAATTTTCGAATGGGGTATTACAAAGACGGTACCTGCGCAGTCATTACAACGACTCGAAAAAAATAAGGCGATTCTCGTTTGGTTTCTTCCAACTATTTGCTGGCACTACCGATACTGGCCGCACTTTATTTGTTGAGTGCTTCGCAGATGACGCGTCTGTGTCTGCTGTTGCTGGGTGGTGTGATCGCGCTCTGGTCGGATGGCTGGATGAATTGTCTGCTGATCGTCGAGCTGTTGCTCGTGACTTGGCTTGGCAGCAGGCTACTAGAGCGTCACTTTCCGGGCAATCGTGCGGCGCTCGGTGTGTTGATTGCGCTGGAAATCGCGCCGCTGCTACTGCATAAATTCCTCAGGGCGGGCTTGTGGGGGTTCGTTGATCCGTCATGGCTGGATTCCGAGGGTCTTTCGGGCTGGTTGCCGCCGCTGGGCTTGTCGGTGATGACTTTTCAGGCGGTCAGCTACACCGTCGATCGTTACCGTCGCCAGCTCGACACGGGCGCCTGGTTGCACTATGCGGTCTACATGAGTTTTTTCCCGCACCTTGCAGCCGGCCCGATTCTGCGCGCTTCGAATTTCATCAGCCAGTTGATGGAAAAGCGTGACGTTAACTCCGACGATATTCGCGAGGGATTATGGCGTATCGTCCGCGGACTGGCGAAAAAACTCATTCTCTCCGATGTTATTGCCAAGGCGGGCGTCGACCCGGTATTCGCCGATCCGGCCAGCTTCTCATCGCTGGAAATCCAGATTGCGCTGCTCGCTTATACCTTCCAGATTTATCTTGATTTCTCCGGTTATACCGATGTGGTGATCGGCTCAGCGCGATTGCTGGGATTGCGGCTGCCTGAAAATTTCAATCGGCCCTACCATGCCTCATCCATTGCTGAGTACTGGCGGCGCTGGCATATGAGCCTTTCGGCTTGGGTCACGCAATACGTTTACTATCCGCTGGGCGGCAGCCGGGTCGAACGATGGAAAATCTATCGCAACGTAATGATCTCGATCCTTCTGCTGGCGGTCTGGCATGGGGTTACGCTTAACTTTCTGTTGTACGGCCTTCTGCATGGCGCAG
The DNA here is from genome assembly GCA_964639465.1 of uncultured Bifidobacterium sp. Taxonomy (GTDB): domain Bacteria; phylum Pseudomonadota; class Gammaproteobacteria; order Burkholderiales; family Burkholderiaceae_D; genus Pernthalerella. The sequence goes on from CAZXDB010000008.1 coordinate 44,463, forward strand.
CCGTGTGCGTGAATCGCTGGCTGCGTTTCCAGTCCTGGTGGCAGGATTGGACTGTCCGTCACGAAAAGTATCTGATGATCGCCGGATGGATGCTCACCTTCAGCTTCGTCGTCATTGCACGCATCCTGTTCAAGACGCCGACACTCGATGATGCCGCTGTCTTTACTGGCTACATGATGAATGCCGAGTTGTCCGGCTTGCCTCGCTTTGCTCCGTTGTTCTGGGCGTGTCTGATGGCGGGTGTGGTCGCGACCTTCTGCCCGACAGCGGTGACGGAAGCAGTGCGCCATGCGTTCAAGCGTCAGCATCCGGTCATACAGGGCGTCATCTTCGGTGTGGTGCTACTAACGGGCGCTTATTTGTCAGGTGGTCAGGCGCTGAATTTCATTTACAGGAATTTCTGACAATGTTTGCAAACGACCGACTTGCAGCGCCGCTTCATGTGCTCGCCATCCTGGCGGTGGGGCTGGCTACCGTCCTGCCCAGCTACTACATCGCTGACATGGCCGCATTCCGACCCACGCGCGCGCTCGGTCCATTAGTCTGGTCCCATCCGGAGACGGCGATAACAACGGCCGAACCGGAGGCTACTTCATCCAATGAGACCGTGCAGGAGCCTGTCGCCAGTAAGCCATCCGATGGCGGCCCACCGGACAACGCCACCGGAGAAAAAGCCGTAGCAGCGGCGGTCGCGACGACGGTTCCGGTCACCCCAAAAGGCGGCGTCTTGCATTTATATGGCGAAGAGCATCTGGCCGGATTTTTTCAGACACTCAGAGAGCGCAGTCAGAGCCCGGTCAGAGTGCTCCACTATGGCGATTCGACGCTGGCGGGCGACGGCATTGCGAAAACCGTGCGTAAACGCATGCAGGAGAATTTTGGTAATGGTGGTCCGGGCTTTTTCGTCGCCGGCATGGATCCGCGCTGGATGCGGCGTAACGATGTGCGCGTCGAGCGCACCGGCGAATGGAACATCAAAACCATACTTTTCGGTGGTAACAATGGCCGCTATGGTCTGGGTGGCGTGGTCGCCAAACCCCGCGGTAAAGGCCAGATACTGATTTCGCCGCCCAAGCCGAATTCGGGGATGGGCGAACGTTTGGAGCTTTATGCGCAAAAATCCCGCAGGGATGAGATACCTGTGTTCGAAGTCAACGGACAAAAAATAGAAACGCTCAAGAAAATCGAGCACCTGGCTTTTGACCAGTGGATCTATGAGAGTGCGGATCCGATCTCGCGCGTGAAGATGACGATTGCCGAGCCCAATCTTGAAGTGTATGGTGCCGTGCTCGAAGCTGCGCGCGGTATCACCTGGGAGACGACGGCTGTCGTCGGTATCGCTAGCGGCTCTCTGCGTCAGTTCGACCCGGCCCATCTGGCTGAGCAAACCGCCGCACGCAATCCGGATCTTATCGTGGTGATGTTGGGCGGGAATGAAACCAATCATGGTGGCTTGATGACGCCCGAAGGACGCGTCTACAAAGAGGGTTTCGTCTCCGCCCTGAAAATATTACGTCAGGGTGCACCCAAGGCGGCTTGCCTGGTCATGAGTCCGCTCGATCAGGGAGTACTCAATGATGACGGGCGCATTACTTCGCGACCGCTCATTGAGCGCATGGTCACTTATCAGCGTCAGGTCAGTCTGGAGAATGGTTGCGCGTTCTGGAACACCTGGCAATTCATGGGCGGCAGGGATTCCTTTGCACGCTGGTTATCGCAGGGCCTGGCCTGGACTGATCTGAATCATCTGACCGAAAAAGGCCTGACTCGCATCGGCAATGCGTTTTCCGAGTCGCTCTTGCAGAGCTACCGGCGTTATGAGGCAGCGCAGTGATGACGAGCCGAAAAGCAGGGTGTCTTTTGCAGGTACAGAAGAGGATGTGGGCGATGCGGCATGTGCTGCTGACTGTGTTGATGTCCGGGCCGATACCTGCTCTTGCAGCGGCAGCAGATGGCAGCGCGAATGACGCCACAAATACCTACACAACGCCGACTCCCGCTGGATCACAGGCCTTGCATCAGATGTTTACCGTCATCGGTGGCAAAGACATGGAAGCACTGAAGTGCTCGACGCCTCAGCGCCGAAAGACGCCCGAGCGTAAACCGACACCGACTGTCAATGACTCGCAAAGACAGGATCCGGCACCCGCCGGCAGCGACGAAGAAATCATTCCGCTGACCGAGGCAGAGGAGAGAGTGATGCTGAAGAAGGCACTCGCGCCACCGAGCACGAATGATTTGAGGCGCAATTTGCCAAAATCGGAATGGATCAAAAAATTTCATGAAACGCTGGCATCCGCCTCGCGTGAGCGGGTTGCCCGTATCGGCCTCTGGGGTGGCAGCCATATGTCCGCTGAATTTTTTTCCAGCGAGTTACGGTATGCGTTGCAGGAGCGATATGGTGCTGGCGGCGCGGGTCATATCAATTTGCTCTATGGTCGTCCCGGTCTGAATCTCCCCGTGACCAGTTTTTGCCGTAGTGGTGAATGGCGTGAAGAGCTTCCCCCCAGAACCATCAATTCACCCAAAATCAGTGCAGGTTTGGGGCTGTACGCGATGACCTCGGTAACATCAAATGCTGCGCTGGAGGCCGATCTTCGCTCGAGTCAGGCGAGATACCGCGCACAGCAGATCACACTGCATTTTCTCCGACAGCCCGAGGGCGGCTCTTTCGAACTGATTGTCGATGGTGAGACTCTGGGTACGATAGAGACCCAGGGACCGCAGGCGATCGGCATCGTGGATATCAAATCAGCGTTACCCATGTCGCGTATCGAGGTACGCGTTACCGAATCGAAGCGCGTCACATTGCTGGGGCTGTTCGCCGAAGATCTTCAGGGTGCGGTGCTGGATAATTTCGGCATCGCGGGTGCTGCTGGCAATTACTGGCGCACTGTCGAACCGGAATTCTTCACGGCGGCACTCACCGATCGTACCTACGATGCCGTCATACTTGCCTATGGCACCAACGACGTTACCGGTAAAACCTGGAATCCAGAACGCTATCGTCAGGATTATCGGCAGACGCTGATCGCGATGCGTGCCGCATTACCTCAGGCGGCCTGCATTCTGATTCCACCCGGTGATCGGGTCACGCGCTATACGGTGAAAAAAAACGTCAAAGTCAAAGTCGGCAAACGCAAGACGGTCAACAAGACACAAATCACCACGCATTACGATTTACAGACTTATCCTGCGCGCCATGCACAGGCCGCCGCCATTCAGCGCGAATTGGGTGACGAATATCAGTGCATGGTGTGGGATATGTCGCTGGTCATGCGCGAGATGGGCGGTGCTTATGCATTGATGAAGCGATCCCCGCCGTGGATGGCCAATGACCTGATTCACCTGACGCCGGCAGGCTACCGTGAAATGGCCAGACGCTTCATTGGCTGGTTGGAGCTGGCCAGCGGCAAAACACCTTGAGCTGTGTGATGGCGTTGAAAACTCTGACAGCTTTTGGGTCATGTATTATCGAATAACAAAGGCGCCGATTCATTGAAGGTCGCCCGGATGAGATAGGTTCTTAACGCCATGTTTTTTGTAAAAGTTAGCTCATGCACAACGAACGACACTGGATCCCGGCCTGCGCCAGTATGACATTTGAAGCGCTGTTGGCCCCAAAATCGTCATCCCGGCGCGGGCCGGGATCCAGTGTCGTTGCTTCACTGAGGAGCATTAGCTGGCTGCCTTATTTTTGTGCTCGATTGACTATCCACCTTGGTCGTGAACGTGGCTTTCGTATCGGCACCTTATTGATCAGCCGCTTGGCCGCATTTTTATTCTTCTCTGTGCTTATGTTCCAGGGAGCGCTGAGCGCCGCCCCCTTGTCGGCTGACCTCATGGAAAAATCCTTTGTCACGTCCGACCGCGTTCGCCTCACTTATGTGACTGGCGGTACCGGCGAGATTGATCTGATTTTCATCCCGGGCTGGCTGATGCCTGCCGAAATTTTTCAGTCACAGCTAGACTACTTTTCAAAAAAATATCGCGTCCATTCGCTCAATCCCCGATCGCAGGGAACCTCTGACATTTATCGCGGGCCGCGTCTGGCCGAGCGGCGTGCACGGGATATCAGGGAGTTCATCGCGCACCTGAAAACCAAACGCTTCGTCTTGCTGGGCTGGTCGCTGGGTGTGATGGAGTCGCTCGATTATCTGACGCGCTATGGCCAGGAAGGATTGATGGCGCTGGTGATGATTGATAATTCTATCGGTGAGGGTGATCCACCCAAAGCCCGCAAGACTGCGCGCGCCAAAATGACCGAGGCGCAGTTCACGAAGTATATTAAAGAATTTTCACGCGCGATTTTCAAAACTACCCCGAACGACGATTTCATTGACGTCGTTGAGAAATCTGGACTTCGGCTCGCAAAAAATCCGGCAGACGCCTTCAATGTGTTGAGCAAGCCTTATGGGCGTGAATACTATCGTGACGCGGTGTATGCCACCACACGACCGGTCTGGTATGCGATCACACCGCGGTTTATAGAACAATCACAACGATTCATCGACAAGCATCCGCAGGGGCAGACAAAAATTTACAACGACGCCGGTCATGCCTTGTTCGTTGATGCAGCCGATGAATTCAACCGGGACCTCGAAGCCTTTTTGCTTGTCAGCGATGAGGCTGAGAAAATCAGTGAAGACTGATTTTTATCGATTCATCGATTGGCATTGGTATTTACCTGTAAGCCTGCCGCCTAGCCGCCAGTACAGCCAGCCTGCGATGCTGAGGTTGAGCAAATTCCAAGCCACGCCATTGATGAAAGCCGCCTGATACGATCCGGTCAGATCAAACACTTTACCGGACATCCAGCCACCGAGCGCCATGCCGAACAGCGTCGCCGTGATGACCGAGCCGACGCGCGCCCCTGCTTCAGCCGGTGGAAAATGTTCACGCACAATGATCGCGTAGGACGGTACGATCCCGCCTTGAAACAAGCCGAACATTATCGCAATGACATACAAGGACATGAGGCCGTCGAAGGGTATGAACAAGAGCAGCGCAAAGCCTTGCAGGGCCGAGCCGAGCAGTAGCGTGCGTATGCCACCGATACGATCACAGATCCAGCCGGAGATGAGGCGACTCGCAATACCGAAACCCAGCATCAGCGACAGCATCTGCGCACCGCGTGCTGCGCCGAAACCCAGATCACTGCAGTAAGCGACGATATGTACTTGCGGCATCGACATCGCCACACAGCACGCCATGCCGGCAATGCACAACAAGATCTGCGCCTGCGACAGGCTCAGACCAAAAGGACGATTGGAACTGATCGCCGAGACCGGGTTCTCCGGTGCGGTATCGATCAGGGGCGGACGTGCCTTCATACGCTGCGCGAGCAGCAGAATGCCCGCGCCACAGACGCAGCCTAGCGTCAGATAGCTGGTGCGCCAGCCATAATGCTCAATGCCCCACTGCATAACGACAGGCCAGATCGTACCGGCAACGTAATTTCCGCTCGCGCAGACTGCCACCGCAATGCCGCGCCGCTTTTTCCACCATAGCGCCGTGTCTGCCAGCAGAGGGACGAAGGTGGCAGAACAACCCAGGATGCCGAGCAGTGCATGCGCGGCACTCAGGCTGAGCAAGCCCGGTGACTGGCTGGCCCACAGAAAGCCGGCCAGATTCCCCACACCGCCCAGCAGCAGCACGCGGTAAATACCGAAGCGGTCGGCCAGTCGTCCCATCACCAGACTGCCAATACCAAAGGCAATCATCAGTGCTGTGTAGGGCAGAGATGCTCCGGCGCGGTCGCTGCCGAATTCGGTCTGAGCCACCGGCAGAATGACGACCACAACATACATCGCAGCGCTGCCCAGCGTGACAAGTACCAGGGTGCTCAGCAGACGCCAGAAGGCATAGCTTGAGTCGATCAGGTCGGGGCTGGCATGTGAGTCGCTTGCGATCATGGGGGAGGAGATTAGCACGCGGCGTGACCGACAGTTGGCGGTGTTATCGACAGACGATATGGTAATACTGACATCGGCCTCGATTCGCGCTCCTCAATGAACGGCTACCCTTGTTCATCAGTCGCGCGGTGCCTGCGCACCAAACCGCGTCGATCGGAACCATTTTTCAAACACATCGGTCTGGTCTTTGTAGCCGTTGAAATTGAGCGCACGAAAATCCGGGATGGTTTTTGTTGCCCGTGTATTCAGCCAGTTGATCAGATGTACCGAACGGCCGGTCGTATCGATTTTTGGCAGACGCTCTCCAGAGAAAGTCACTGGCACGATACGTACGGATTTGAATTTACCGCTCGCATCAAACAGCAGTTCGGGGAAGGCGGATACATTCGCAAGATTCTGTACGCTCAAACCACCCACGCTGACGAAATTGCCAATCGAATGCAAAACGGGAACGCCGTCGATACATTCGGCTGCACGCACCAGATGCGGCCCATGTCCAATCAGCGCTCCGGCCCCCGCTTTGATCATCGCTGCAGCAAATTTCCGTGCATTGCCACGTCGTTCGCCGAGGAAAACTTCATCTTCATTAGTGATCATGGCAAAGGCATCGCCTTCGCCTCCGAGCTGATAAAACAGTACCACCAAGTCACTCTTGGCACGTACCTCGGCTACGAGTTTGGCTGTTGCCTCAATCTCGAGCACATTGTTATAGGCCGGATAATGCGCGAGAGCGATCACGCCGATCTTGATGCCTTTGACGTTACGAATCACATAGCTGCCTTTGAGGCCCGTGTACTCGATGCCTACAGCGTTCAAATGTTTTTGGGTATCGGCGAAACCGGTCGGGCCATAGTCTTGTGCGTGATTGTTTGCAATCGACAGCACATGAAAATTCGCTTTCTTCAGAACCTGAGCAGTGTCGATCGGGAAGCGGAAGGAATAGGAGCGGCCCGGCACATAGGGCTTGCGCGGTGTGTTGGCATCCGTGATCGGACCCTCCAGGTTACCAAGTACCAGATCTGCTTTTGTCAGCAGTGGCATGAATTCCGTAAACGCATTGCGATTGATTTGCGTGTTCTCAGAAAAAACCAGATCACCGGTCGCCGCCAGACGGATATCGGTTGCCGCCTGATCTACAGGCATGCTGGTACAGCTGATAAATTTCGGCAGTGTGTCGTCGTTCGCCGTTTCGGCTTGCGCCAGGTTTATCTTGCCACTGCCGAGTATCAGCGCAGTAGCAAGCAGGGAGTATCGAAGCGTGTGCGGCAAATGGAATAGATGTGATTTCATGGGATCAGTCAGTAGAAGAAAAAAAGAAGGAAGTCATGCAGCTTGGAGTGAATCAATCAGTGCGTACGCGCACTGCATGAGTAAAGCGATGACGGTAGTAGCTGCTATCCATGCGGCTGACGGTCACGCGGCGCCTCATGTGCTGTCTCTGATATGGGGCCCGCCCATGCAAGGCCGAGCATACCCAGGCGGCTGCCGGCAATGGCGCTGCAAATCTTCAGCGGGAATGGCATTTTTGTAATAAAAAATAGAAAATCGCAGGCGATTGTAGCCCAGCTGATCTGATGCTGGTATACATACTGCCCAGCTAACGCTAGCCAGTAAGCGTACGGCCAGCGGCGCACTATCGACAAAGAGACACGTATGCAATCCGAGCTGATACCGATCACAGATCCACGAAAAACCGACAAGTTTGGTGCGGTGCTGCTCGCTGCAGGCGAAGGTTTGCGGATGGGGTCAGTACCTAAATCTCTGCTGCAGCTGGACGGCCTATCGCTGATTCAGCGTCACCTGATCGCGCTGCACGAGGCTGGGCTCGATGAGATCGTCGTCGTCACCGGTTACCACTACCAGGCAATCGAGACAGCGTTGAGTGAACAGACCGTACGTGTGGTCAGAAACCCTGAGCCACAGCGCGGACAGCAATCCTCGGTCAGGCTGGGGGTCGAGGCGCTGGGGCGACGCTTTGATCTCGTCATGGTCGTGCTGGCAGATCAGCCGCTGGTTGATGTAGCAGACCACAAGGAGTTGATGCGTGCCTTCGCCCAGCGTCCCGCTGGCGCGGGCGTGATGTATCCGCAAGTGGGCGATCAGCGGGGCAATCCCGTACTGTTTTCAGGTGAGCTTGTTACGACCATGCTCGACAGTGGCAATGATGCAGACTTTCGGCGTTTCATCGATGAGCATCCTGCCTTGGTGTTCCGCTATCCGACATCCAATGTGCATTTCATCATTGATCTGGATACACCGGAAGATGTTAAGGCTTTTGAGCAGCGTACTGGCCGGGTGCTTCAATGGCCAGACGGCCTTACATGAAAAAATAAAAATAAATGATGATCTGCATACGGCGCAGCCCGTCAGCGCGGCCAATCTGCCGTCCCGATCCGTCATAAATACGTTCGCCGTCAATGCGACCCATCACACTGCCGGAGGCACTGTAGAGACGCTCTCCATTCACGCGACCGATCTGGCGACCAGACGCGTCATAAACCCGCTCACCGTCAACACGGCCAAGTTGTCGGCCCGAGCTGTCATAAATCTGCATGCCATCCTGCCGCCCGATCTGCCGACCTGAGCTGTCATAGAAACGCTCGCCATCGACGCGTCCGATCTGACGACCGCTGCCGTCATACATCCGTTGCGCGTGTACCAGCTGAGTTGTTGCCGCGCCAAACAGCAGAAAAAATAGCAGGAGGTATTTCATCCGAATGTCCTTTTTTTAGGGATACGCTGAATAAATCCATATTTTGTGGCGAGCCAGCGTAGCTGTGCGACGCGGGTGCCTGATACATGAATGGGTTCGCGCCATTTTTTATGCGGATAAAGCGTCCGGTTTTATTCGGTCAGTGCTTAATTAGAGCGTCGGTATGGATGCCAATATCACCGTGCCCAGCGCGCGAATGCAGCGCTGGCTGTTGCTTCGTAATTCGTCCGGATATTTTGCGGAATAACCTTGGGGATCACCGGTACATAGCCGTAGCTCTCGCCCTGAATCAGGAAACCTTCACCCCAGGCGCCGCACAAAACAGTTTCCTCGATAAGGTAGGTACGCCGGCTGGCATAGGTCTCCCGAAATTCCGTCAGAACCAGATCGCGCCGACGGTAAGCTTCTTCTGGCGTTACCTGAGCGGTCTTGTCGCGGTGGTCATTGACGAACAGCTCGGAAAAAATCGTCGCTGCTTTCAGAAATTTTTTCTGACGTACTGGGTCTTCGGTAGCGGTTTCAGCGAGCACTGTGAAGATGGCAGCGCAGCGAACAGATTGTGTTGCGATTCGAGATTCCTGTGCGTGACTGTGACTGACAAAGAGCGGTGCGCAGATCACTGCCGTGATCGCCAGCGAAATTTTTGTTCCGTGCATGATATTTTCTCCTGAACTCGACTCACAACCTATCTCGATAAATACGATTATCTCACGGGCTCCAGTGCGTTTACGTGGGTTTCTCTGCAGAGCGGCACCCCTGATTTTGGGGCGCGGCAGTGAGATGTGTAAGATAAGGTCGTATCGCGTATTAAAAAAGAAAATAGAGAGGCGGCTATGGAGGATTATTCCGAAACAGGGCAGCGTCCCGCTGAAAGCAGGCAGGGCCTCGAGGCGATCAAGGAGGTACAGTCATCAGTCCCAGATCAGAATAATGAGCGCGAGGCGATTGATGAGCGTTTGCAAAAAGCAAAAGCGAAACAGCGGGAATTCGTGATCCGCTTGTATGTCACCAGTGCTAGCGTGATTGTCATTCTCAGCCTCGCCATTTATCTGACGATACGACTGAGCTGATCCCGGATTAGCTGATCGAGGCTGTGTCCGTTCGCGAGTCGCCGCGGTTATCTTTCCAGGTGGCTTCCAGCAGGTCGCCTTTCGCGGCACCCTTGAAGCTGAACATCAGGAAGGGGTTCTCCGACACGGCCATGCCGAGATAGGCGTCGAAGACAATTTTGCCATTGCATTTCACTTCCAGTGTCTCAATGAAATGGGCTGGAATTTTCTTGCCGTTTTCATCCTTGCGAAGTCCCGATTCCATCGGATGACGGATCATCAGCTTGACCTCCACAAGTTCTTTGACCAATACTGCTCTGATACGCATGGGTTCACTCATGATGGGCTCCTGATATCAGCCGCAACCGCTGCCACCGGCCCGCACCTTGATGATGGTGCTCGCGACGTAGTAATTATTGTTGGCTCTGACAACCGCGTAGACCGATGAGGTTTCGCCCATCTTGATCCGGGTGTTGATCGCCGGCTGGGTACCATCCGGAAATTTGAAGACGCCCACTACCGGCGTGGGATTTTTTTGCACCACGAGCACGATCAGGTCCGTACCCTCAAGGCGACTTTCAACCGAGACAGGCACGATGTAACCACTGTCGACCATTTCCGGACCCGCCACCGTGATTGCGCTGCTTTCGACCACCAGGTCACCACCCAGTGCTTTCGCTGCTTCCAGATAGGTGCGTGTGGTCAGAAGCGAACCATCCCATTCCTTTGCCAGCGCGGGCCAAGGAAGCAGTATGCTGCCGGCAGCGGCCAGCGACAACGCGGTCGTCAAATCCAGAAAATCCCTGCGTTTCTGATCCATGCCTTAGCTCCCCGGAGATTGGTGACTGGCGGGCATTCAGCCGGTACCTGTCATGACTTTTTTCGTTACTGTATACCGATATGGCATCTCCGCATACCCTTTAAGCAGACTAAGAGCTTGTCTCCTTGGGGATACGCTAGATATATCAACAGGGTGCAGCGAGCCGGCGTAGCCAGCGACCCAACGAGACAGGCGCTACGTGCACAGGTTATTGCGGCCCTTAATCATTTTTAATCGTCTCGAAACTCTCGACGAAATACTCAGTATCCCCGAAGCAGCTTGAGGGTACACCTTTGTGCTGCGAATATTTCAGCACCAGTCGACGCCCGGCCTGAGCCGCCAGCTGTTTAGCCACCTCGTCATCGCGGACTGTGAACAGGAATTTTTCGGGTATCACGCCGGGCAGCGTGGTCAGCAAGAGCTCGCCTTCCCAAGTTTTGCAAAGCCATCCCCGCTCGGAGAATTTCTGCAGCAAGCCGGCGCGCTCGCCTGTCGAATAAGACCAGCTCAGCGTTATCCAGGTATAGAAACTGAAGACGACGATCAGCGTAATCAGCGCGGTCAGTATTCCGATCGTTATTTTCTTCATGGTTGGCGTCCGGTAGAGTGAGTCAATCGATTATAAGCCCGGCCGGTGATGCGCCTGGTGAAAGCGCCACAGTTTGGCCCGGCGACTGGCGTAGAATTCAATGTGCTTTTTCTACCCTGCATCGGACCTCTTCGCTTGCCAAGATGAAAAAAATCCAGAAAATCCTCGTCGCCAATCGTTCCGAAATCGCCATCCGCGTCATGCGAGCTGCGACGGAGCTGGGTATACGTACGGTGGCTATTTTTGCCGCAGAAGACCGTTTTGCGCTGCATCGCTTCAAGGCCGACGAGAGTTATCTGGTGGGCGAGGGCAAGAAGCCCATTGCCGCCTATCTCGATATTGAGGACATCATCCGCATCGCCACAGAAGCGCAGGTGGATGCGATTCACCCGGGCTACGGCTTCCTGTCCGAAAATCCCGATTTCGCCGAGGCCTGCGCCAGGAACGGGATTATCTTCATCGGCCCTCAGCCCGAGGTGATGCGTACGCTGGGCAATAAAGTCGCCGCGCGCAATGCGGCTATGGCCGCCGGGGTGCCGGTCGTGCCTGCCACGCAGGCGCTGCCGCAGGAGATAGCTGAGGTCAGAAAGCTGGCCGCCGCGGTTGGCTATCCGCTGATGCTCAAGGCCAGCTGGGGTGGTGGCGGCCGCGGTATGCGGGTCATTGAATCTGAAGACGAGCTACCGGCACAACTGGAGGTCGCACGCCGTGAAGCCGCCGCCGCTTTCGGCAATGATGAGATGTACCTTGAAAAGCTGGTGCGTCGTGCGCGTCATGTGGAAGTACAGCTGCTGGGCGATACGCATGGCAACCTGATGCATTTATTTGAGCGCGACTGCTCGGTGCAGCGACGGAATCAGAAAGTGGTCGAGCGGGCACCCGCACCTTATCTGAGCGAGACCGATCGGGCGCTTCTGTGTGATGCGGCGTTGCGGCTGGGGCGTGCGGTCAATTACACCCATGCGGGCACGGTTGAATTCCTGATGGATGCCGACACGGGCTCGTTTTATTTTATCGAAGTCAATCCCCGCATACAGGTCGAACACACGGTGACTGAGCAAGTCACGGGTGTTGATATCGTCAAGGCGCAAATCCGGATTTCCGAGGGGCTGAAAATCGGCGATACCGATGCCCAAGGCTTGCATTTACCGAATCAGTCCGAGGTCCGACTCAATGGCCACGCGCTGCAATGCCGTGTCACGACGGAAGACCCGGAAAACAATTTCACGCCGGATTACGGCCGGCTCACCGCCTATCGTAGCGCTTCGGGTTTCGGAATTCGTCTCGATGGTGGCACGGCCTATTCGGGCGCGGTAATTACGCCGTATTACGATTCTCTGCTGGTGAAAGTCACTGCCTGGGCGCCGACTACCATTGAGGCCACGGCGCGCATGGACAGAGCGCTGCGTGAATTTCGTATCCGAGGCGTTTCCACCAATCTGCAGTTTCTGGAAAACGTCATTAACCATCCGCAGTTTGTTTCGGGTGAATGCACAACGCGCTTCATTGATACCACGCCTGAATTATTTCAATTCGCCAAACGCGCAGACCGCGCAACGCGATTGCTGCATTTCATCGGCGATGTGGTGGTCAACGGCAATCCTGAAATGAAGGGGCGCAAGGGTACCGAGCTTGTGTTGCCTGCCCCAATATTGCCCAAAGCAAGTCGGGCCACGTCCGTGCCGCCGGGATCGCGTGACCGCTTGCGCGAGTTGGGCGCAGAAAAATTTTCGCAGTGGATGCGCGAGCAAAAATCAGTGCTGCTGACTGACACCACGATGCGCGATGCACACCAGTCTTTGTTTGCGACCCGCATGCGAACCGCGGACATGCGTGCGATCGCACCGTACTACGCGCGCCTATTGCCGAACTTGTTTTCGATGGAGTGCTGGGGTGGTGCCACCTTCGATGTGGCGATGCGTTTTCTGAAGGAAGATCCCTGGGAACGTCTGACGGAGTTGCGCGAAGGCGTGCCCAATATTTTGTTTCAGATGTTGCTTCGCGCATCGAATGCAGTGGGCTATACCAATTATGCCGATAACGTCGTGCGTCACTTTGTTCAGCAGGCTGCCGCCGGCGGTATTGATCTGTTCCGCGTGTTTGATTCACTGAACTGGGTCGACAATATGCGAGTGGCCATTGATGCCGTGCGCGAGACCGGTGCATTGTGCGAAGGTGCGATTTGTTACACCGGAGATCCTTTCGATCCAGCGCGTGCGAAATACACGTTGTCGTATTACGTCACGATGGCCAAGGCACTTGAGCGTGCCGGTGTGAATATCATCGGCATCAAGGACATGGCCGGTGTTTGCAAGCCAGCCGCTGCCCGCGCGCTTGTCAAAGCCCTGAAAGAAGAAGTCGGCTTGCCGATTCACTTTCACACCCATGACACCAGTGGCATTGCCGCCGCCAGTGTGCTGGCTGCGATCGAAGCCGGTTGTGATGCCGTTGATGGCGCGATGGATGCTATGAGCGGCCTGACATCACAGCCGAATCTGGGATCGATAGCGGCAGCGCTTGCACATACCGAGCGCGATCCGGGTGTATCGACAGAGGGGCTGTTCTCGATCTCGCAGTACTGGGAAGGTGTGCGCCGTTACTATGCGCCGTTTGAAGCCGATATACGTTCCGGCACCTCGGATGTTTATCGTCATGAAATGCCCGGCGGTCAGTACACCAATCTGCGTGAGCAGGCGCGGGCCATGGGTATTGATCATCGCTGGAGTGAAGTGGCGCAAGCGTATGCGGATGTGAATCAGCTGTTCGGTGATATTGTCAAAGTGACGCCAACCTCAAAAGTCGTGGGTGATATGGCCTTGTTCATGGTGGTCAAGGGTCTCACGTCGGCCGAGCTCAGTGATCCGGACAAAGAGATCGCTTTTCCGGAATCCGTGATTTCACTGTTCCGTGGTGAGTTGGGTTTTCCGCCGGATGGCTTTCCGGCAGCCTTGCAAAAGAAAGTACTCAAAGGGGCGAAGCCGCTCGAAGGGCGGCCCGGCGCAAGTTTGCCGCCGGTCGACTTGCAGCAGGCCCAAGCCAGTGCGGAAGCCGCCATTGATCGCCAGATCAGTGAGCGGGAGCTGGCATCGTACCTGATGTACCCGAAAGTCTTTACCGAGTACGCCCAGCATCGTCGTCAGTATGGTGACGTCAGTGTTCTGCCAACCGATGTATTTTTCGAAGGCTTGAAGGACGGTCAGGAAATTTCGGTTGATATCGATCGCGGCAAGACGTTGGTAATTCGTTTGCTCGGGCGCACCGACTTGGAAGAGGAAGCCCAGACGAAACTATTTTTTGAACTCAACGGTCAGCCACGCATGGTGCGCGTTCAGCATGCGGGTGTCGTGAGTTTGGTTTCGCACCCCAAGGCCCAGGAGGGGAATGCGCTGCACGTGGGCGCGCCCATGCCGGGCATGGTCGTGACGCTTGCTGTCAAGCCGGGCCAGAAGGTCGCCAAGGGTGATCCACTCGTCTCGATCGAAGCAATGAAAATGGAAACCATGATTCGCGCCGAGGTTGATGGTGTGGTGCTGCAAGCGCATGTAAAACCCGGCAGTGTGGTAACCGCCAAAGATTTGCTGATCGAGTTTGCGGCCTGATCAGCCGGACTGCTTGCGCAGTCCGAGTGCGATCACGGATGCGACAACGATCAGCGCGCCCAGAACCTGCACTGGGGCGATCGCCTGATCCAGCAGCAGCCAGGCCAGTGCCAGTGCAAATACCGGCTCGATATTCATGATGGCCGAGTTGCCCACCACGCCCAGTCGTGGCAGCAAACTGAACATCAGCGTAAACGCAGTGCCGTACAAGACGGTCAGGCCGGCCAGACCCCACCAGCCGATCGCGCTCTTGGGCATTGACCAGTCACCGGTGCTGAGCGCGAAGATACTCGTCAGGATCAGCACCATGCCTAAGGTGAAGGCTGTCCGCACCCGGCCATCAACCACCAGCGCTTCATGCTGTGTCAGCACCATCGCCAGCGCAAAAGTCGCTGCAGCAGTGGTCGCAAACGCGACGCCAATGCCGATCTGTTGCCAGTGGGCAGACGCACCGAGTCCTGAGGCAGCGCCAAACACATCCAGTGCCAAGGCCAGCCCGAACAGGATGACGGGCATCGCCCGCAAAACAAATTTTTCCGCCCGATGACGATAGATGATGCGTGCCCAGAAAGCTGCCCACAAGGGATAGGTATTGAAAGCCAGCAGTGCCAGTACCACCGGCAGCCGTGCCACGGCTGAATAAAGCGAATAACTTTGTATGGCCACCAGTGAGCCTATGACCGGCATGAAGGCCAGCGCCCGGCCCTGCACGCGCAGTGAGGCGCGCTGGCTGATCAGCAGAAGGGTGATGATGAGCGCCGTCACGCCACTGCGGAAAATCACTGCAGTCGTCACGCTGACGCCATCATTGAAAGCAAAGCGTGCTGAGACGTGATTGGCGCCCATCATGACGGCGATCAGGAGCAGCGTTAGAAAAGCGGTGCGGGATAGGGAAGTGCTCATTGTTTTTCTTGTCCCTGTGCGGCCTGATGTTGTCGTAGTTTTGACCCTGCCGCAGCATACCAAGTATTTGATGCTCGGGGCAAAGCACGGGACCTGCTGCCCTTGGCGTGTATATTTCAGGCGCCGGGATCACGATTGAAGGGAGTGACTGGCATGACACGAGACAGCAGACCTTGATCAATCATTCATGACTTCAGTAAAGACCTTGCCTGCCGATGGCTGGCGTCCACCCGCGCCCGCCCTGCGATCGAATCTCGCGATTGGCCTCAGGATACTTTTCCAGCGCTCGCCCGATCTGTTGCAAACGCTGCCGCGTGATTGCTACACCAAAGATATCGTGACCGTGCCGGTTGGCAGGCGTCCGGTATTCATCGTCAATCATCCGGACACCGTGCGACGCATTCTCACGGAAGCACGGGAGAATTATCCCAAGAGTGATCTGATGGTCTCGGCCTTGTCGCCCTTGTTGGGCGAGGGTGTGCTGATTTCGTCCGGTGAGATATGGGAGCATGATCGGCAAATGTTGGAGCCGGCCTTCATGCACATGCGGCTGGCACAGATGTTTCCGAACATGCGCCATGCTGTCGATGATTTCATTGAGCGCCTGCTGCGCCTGCCCGCCGAGGCCGTCATCGATCTCGAGTCCGAGCTCACGCATGTCACCGCGGACATCATGATACGGACCATTTTTTCAACACCTATTGGTGCCGTGCGGGCCGGCGACGTGTTTGAGGCCTTTTCCTCGTTTCAGAAAAACAGTCCGCAGTTCCAGTTGCAGTATGTGCTCGCCAGCGATCCGCGCTCGCCAACCATGCCCAGCGCCGATTTGCTGCGTGATGCTGCTACGCTCAGAGCTTTGCTAGCCGATCTGCTGGACGACCGGTTGGCACTGAATTCGCAAGGAAAAATATTTGTCGATTTTGCGCAGGCAGTGATTGATGCGCGCGATAGCGAAGGTGTGCCCTTCAGTCGCGAAAAAATCATCGATCAGCTGGCCGTATTTTTTCTGGCAGGGCATGAGACCACGGCAAGCGGTCTCTGCTGGACATTTTTCATGCTCTCGCAGCAGCCACAGACCCTGGGTCATATGCGCGATGAAATCCGTCAGGTGCTGGCAGATCGTCCCTTTGGTTTTGATGATTTCAAATCACTGAATTTTATTCGTGACGTGTTTCGTGAATCCTTGCGCCTGTATCCGCCGGCCGCTTTTCTGACGCGTCGGGCCTTGCAAGAAGATTATTTTGGTCGTCTTAGGGTACCGGCCGATAGTTTTGTGGTCATCTCGCCCTGGTTGATTCACCGGCATCGCTCCTACTGGGATCATGCTGGTTACTTTATGCCCTCCCGATTCGAGGCGAATGGCGGTGCACCGGTACCCGGTACCTATCTCCCCTTCGGACTGGGGCCGCGCGCGTGTACCGGCGCGATCATTGCTCAGCTTGAAGCTTCGTTGATTCTCTGTGAAGTGTTTCGACGATTCTCATTTATTCCGCTGGATCCGGGCAGCGTTTTTCCTGTATCGCGCGTGAGCGTACGGCCATCGAATGGCATACGCTGCCGTATTGAGAAATTTTCAGTGGAATCTGCAGCCTGAGAACACGAATTCATTGAAGGCGATTGGGCTGCTTGTAACAAGCACGCTCAATCGCTGAACAAATGGCCCGTTTTTACAAAGATGGTGCAGCCCTCAACGCTATAAGGTTGGTGAGCACTCAGGTGCGGGCTGCGTATCCATGAGCCTGCGGGGTAGCGTCCGTGTTCATCTTCGAACACACCGTCCACCACGAAAATTTCTTCGCCGCCGTAGTGCCGATGCGGGTTGAAATACGTCTTCGGTGCCCAGCGGACCATCGCGGTATGCGTGGTCCCATACTCGGACAAGGGCAACACCGACAATCCGGGCACCAGCCCCGGATACCAGCTGGCAGTGCGGGTGTTGATAACGCAGGCTTGCCGGTCCTCGGGATCAAGATGTCGTAATTTCACGAGCAGTACGCAACCGGTTTCAGTGGATGGCGAATGTGACGTCCCGGGCGGATTTTTGAGATAGGTTCCGGCCGGATAATCGCCGTGTTCATCGCTGAACTGACCCTCAAGCACGAGGATTTCTTCACCCAGTTCGTGCTGGTGCAATGTGAATTGACTGCCAGGCAGATAGCGAACGATGGACGTGGCCCGCGCAACTTCATCACCCACGCGGTCCAGCATACGGCGCTCGATACCGGGTACGGGGCTGGGAGTCCAGTTCAGCGAATCCTGATGTATGACGACGCGCTGGCTGTAGTCGGAATGGATATGCATGGATTTTTGCGATGGATGGGTTGGGAGCATAGGATGGAGACCATAGCAGAAGATGCGGTCGCTTGATCAGGTTCAGATCGGTTAGGCCAAGGCTATCTTGGGCGTCGACCTTGTATGAAGGACTGAATTAAGA
>CAZXDB010000009.1:0-57941 GCA_964639465.1 uncultured Bifidobacterium sp.
CGCAGGCGTTGCTAATTCCCTGCCTCACCCTACGCCGGGATGACGGTGGGAATTTAACGGTCGCCACAACAACTACCGTCATCCCGGCGCAGGCCGGGATCCAGTGTCTTTGCTTTACTAATAAGTATTAAGTTAATGCATGGCGTCATACCCGAAGCCCAGTTAAATTTGGCTACGTACTTAAAGGTATTTTTCAGCGCGCTGCCAGCTTCCTGAAATCCTGCTCCAGGTCAGCCAGTTTCTCCTGCGCGCGTTTGCGTTGTGCGGGCGTAGCCAGCTGATGCATTGCTGCTGCGTTGACGCAGGCTTCGTTCAGAAGATTGCGACGCATCTCGGCGCCGACCGGATCCTCGGGACGCAGGCTGCGCTCGATCAGGGCACGAATTTCTGCTTCGGCCATTGAAGGTGAAGGTTTTGATTTCCGTATTTTTTCCAGCGTCGCAAGAATATCTTCCTGACGTTTCTGGCGCAGCATCCAGCTGATTTTCGGATCCAGTGCCGAGCGCGCAATGGCCTCCAGAATCGCCTGCTTCTGCCCGGCATTCAGCCGACCGTAAAAAAATTCGCTGCGATCGCGCCACTGCTCCAGACGATCTTCGGCCAGCTTTTCCGGCGCAATATCCAACCATTTCTCACGCCATTGCTTGTCCTCTTCGGCCATTTTTTTGCGCAGGCGTTTCATGTTGGCCGGCTCGAGTGACAGGGCCAGCGTGGCCGCTTGCGGCGCAGTCTGAAACAACAGCGTCTCGAAGCGGTCACGTGATTTTACGATGACGTCGCAAGCGGACACCGGACTGACATCATTTTTTGCCATCAGCTGCAGCTCGGCGAGGATGTCGGCATAGGCGGGGAGTTGCGTGCTGCGGTGCCAGGCGTGCCATGCTCTCAGATCGGCTTTGACCTCGCGCGCTTGCACGTCATTAAAATCGACATACCGGTTCATCCACCAGTACGCGATCGTGTCCAACTGGTCATAGCCGGTACGCACCAGCCCGCAGGCGGACAAGAGCAGTACCATCAGTAAAACACAGCATCGCTGAAAGACGAGCGGTTTCATCAGTGGAATAAGGTGCTGGAAGCGATAGCGGAGCTACAGTGTACGCCGCAAAGCTTCAAAAAACAGATCGGCCTGCAGCCGCTCGCCGCGCGTCTGCAATTCGACCTGCGCTGCCATGGTTTCTGGCACCGGCTGCAGCGGCAAGCCGGTCTGGCGTGCCAGCACTTCCACCATGCACGCGCGTTCGACGTAATACAAATCATCATAGGCATAGGCAACGCTGTCACCGCAAACCACTACACCGTGATTGCCGAGGAAGGCGATGTCGGCGTCTTTCATCACATCCGCAATACGCTCACCTTCGGTGTGATCCAATGCCAGTCCGTTGTAATGCGCATCGACGGCAATGCGTCCGTGAAAGCGCATCGCGTTTTGCGACAGCGTGGTGTCGAGTGCACGCGCACTGGTCAGCGTCAGCGCGGTGGCATGCGGCATGTGCGTGTGCATCACACAGGCCTTGCCGGCGATGCGATGAACTGCGGCATGGATGTACATCGCCGTCGGCTCTACCTCATGACGTCCGGCGAGCTTGTTGCCCTGCTCGTCGATCATTACGATATCGTCAGCCTGGATCTCCCGCCACAACAGCCCGCGCGGATTCAGCAGAAAACGCCGCGAGCTATCCGGCAATTCAACACTGAAATGATTGCAAACCCCCTCAGCCAATCCGTGATGCGCAGCAGCCCGCAGTGCCAGCGCAAGATCGTCACGCAGCCGCTGCACACTGTCCGACGCAAAATCCTTCTGATGATCCATCTCAGGCATGTGCAAATTCCTCCTGTAACGCCGACTCGGGTGGCCGTGGCACCGGGTGCACGGATTCATACGCGCGTGCGGCGCGCAGCACCAGGGCATCACCAAACATCGGACCGACGAATTGCAGACCGACCGGCAATCCTGCCGATGTCAGGCCGCAGGGAATCGTGATCGCCGGTTGCTGGGTCAGATTGAATGGATAGCTGAACGGTGTCCAGCCCAGCAATTGTTCTGCGCTTACCGGGCTGTGTCCTGCGGGGCGGGCCTCAAAGGCTGGCACGGCGAGTGTGGGTGTGACCAGCAAGTCATACTGCTGCATGAACTGACGCATGCTTGATCCCAGTTCCGCGCGCCGCAATGTGAGCTGATGCACATCACCAAAATTGAAGCGCGCTCCGATCTCGGCCTCTGCCCGAAAATCCGGATCCGTCACCGCCTGCTGGGCAGGGGTCATGCCGGACCAAACCTGATGGGCAACGGCAAACCAGATGCCGGTCATGATGTCGAGCGGATCAGCAAAGCCGGGATCGCATTGCACCACCTGTGCACCAAGTAATTCGAGTACTTTTACCGCCTCTTCCACCCGCTGCGCCACGTCAGGATCGACTGTCGCATAACCGAGTGTCGGCGAGTACGCGATGCGCAAGCCACGCAAACCATCGTTCAGACCCACAGTGTAATCAATCGGGTGATACGGCAGCGAAAACCAGTCACGCGCATCGGGTAGGCTCATGACATTCATCATCAGCGCAGCATCAGTCACGCTCATGGTGTGCGGCCCCAGATGCGCGACGGTACCAAACGGCGACAACGGAAAAGCTGGCACACGACCGAAGCTGGGCTTGATGCCGACATTGCCGCAAAACGCCGCAGGTATCCGCACACTGCCCGCGCCATCAGTGCCGACGGCCAGCGGCCCCATGCCGGCCGCCACTGCCGCCGCCGCACCACCGGACGAACCGCCGGGCGTGCGCGACAGATTCCAGGGATTGCGCGTGATGCCGTGCAAAGGCGAATTCGTCTCGCCCTTGCAGCCCATCTCGGGGGTGTTGGTTTTACCCAGCAGCACCGCGCCGGCTTCGCGCAGACGCGCCGTGACCGGTGCATCCACATCCCAGGCCTGCGCCGGGTCGACCGTGCGACTGCCGCGCAGCGTCGGCCAGCCGCGCGTGAGTATGAGGTCCTTGATCGACACAGGTATGCCATCCAGCGCACCGATCGCTTTGCCCTGCTGCCGGTGCGCTTGCCAGCGCTGCTCACTGGCCTTTGCGCTGGCCATCGCCAGCTCGGCATCGACCAGACAAAAGGCATTGAGCTTGCCGTTGACCTGCTCAATGCGCTGCAGAACAGCGCGCGTGACTTCAACAGGCGAGGTCTGTCCGCTGCGATACATCGCGAGCAGCTGACTGGCGGTGACGCTGCAGAGCGCATTCATGGGGGCTTCCCTTTCCGGACTCAATCCGCTTTCAGGCAATCGGTGCTATGGCCCGCGGTTTTCTACGCGGATGGGGACACGGTCGGCAGCGGAAAAAAATCAACCGGCTTCATCAGTTTGTTTTGCTGACTTTCCAGTGCGCCGAGCTCTGCACTTTGTTTCACATAACTCAGCCACTCGGGGTCAAGCCACAAGTGCGCGCGCCGTGCCTCACGATCAGCGGCGTTCTGATAACACCAGATGTGAATATATTCGTTCGGATTGCCGGTCTCGCATGCGGCGTAAAGCAGGGGTTGTCCGAGATGACGCACCTGAGGCGCCTTGCCATACTTCTCATAGAGATCCAGGTGCGCCTTGAGCGTCCCGGGCTTGCATACATAGGTCCTGACATCCAGCAGCACGGCAGTCTCCTCATCATTTTTGTGCGCCGGTGTGGTGATACCGGCGGCTTGTTTATTGATTTGATTATTCCATGGTTTTTTGGGGAAACGCTGGATAAATCTGCGATTGATGGCGAGCCCGCGTCGCTGTGCGATGCAGGTCCCTGACAGATCAAGGGGTTAGCACCATTTCCTTAGCCAACAAAATAGCTGGTTTTATAATCACCACCACTCTTGTTGCGATGCAGCGCAGATTCTGCAATCATCAGCGTTATAAAGAAAGTGCCCGGTTAGGTCGATAGACCTTTATTAAGACAATACGATTGCACGGCAAATGACTCCATGCCGCAAGCGGCCTGATGAGACCGATTCCAAGCCCGCGATCGAACTGCAGCCCCACGAGAAACCCAATGAAAAGATTATTAGCCCTGCTAACCCTGATGCTGCTGTCCGGAATAGCGCAGGCAGATTACCGGCGTTACTGCGATTCGGTCGCCACCAATACCGAGTCCTTCACCGAGGAACGCAAAAAGGGTTACACCAAAAAACAAGTACAGGAAAACGCGCGCCTGATGGCCCAGCAGCGAGAACTCGACCCCAGCGTGCTGGAAGCCTGGTTGGCAGAAATTGAATGGGTATTCAGCGGCGCACAGAAACGCCACGGTCCGGTCGCGAGCCGGCAACGACGTTTTGACGAATGCTTGTCCAGAGAAGGCAAATAAGCCTCATGGTTTCATCTCTGCTATTGCGCACTATCGACCGCAGCACGCGGGGCGCCATGCTGAGCTGGGTACTGATCGTTACGCTGGCTGCAGCAGCTGGCATCACGCCGGCAGGCACGCTCTCCCCGACCGAGCAAGCCTTGCTGAAGCAATCCAGCCCCGGCGCATGGGAAGCGCGGCGTCAGTATCGCGATATCGCGGTTGACACGGTAGGCACCGGAGAGACACGCGCTTATGTGTTCCGACCGGAAGCCCGAGAACTCCGCAACTTGCCACTGGTCTTGTTCATGCATGGCTGGCGCGGCACGAATCCGAAAAATTTTGGCGGGCTGATTGATCTGCTGGTACGCAGCGGTGCGGTGGTGATTTATCCGGTCTATCAGGCCGAGGGCGATAAAACATCGCCGCAGAAAATCACGGCGAATGCGGCCCGGGGCGTGCGCGCCGCGCTCGACATGATGAAGGAATCCCATCCACAGTTGATCGATCAGGAAAAAACGCTGTACTGGGGTTTTTCGATGGGTGCCTCCATCGCGACCAATTTTGCGGTAAGTCATATCGAACTCGGCGTCCCTGCACCACGCGCCATGGTGCTGGTGGCACCGGGTGATGCTTATCATGTGGTGCGTGGATCGGAGTCAGCGCCCATCGTCGCGCGACTGGAATCGCTGCCGACGACCTTGCCGGTGTTTCTGGTGACTGGCGCAGCCGATACCAGCATCGGCGTTCCGACCGCGCGCGCATGGGCGGCGCGTGTCTGTCACCTGCCCCGCTCGCATCGCACGCTGTTACTTCTGCCGTCCCATGCGGACAGTGGTCAGCAGATCAGCTCAGCGCATGGCTCACCGGGCGCGCCTGACAGCCGCTTTGACTTTCCGGACGCGACTGCGCCAGTACCTGGTCGCATTGCCAGCCGTGAAGGCTTCGAAGCATCGGGCTCATTAAATGTGCTGGATTTTTACGGCTACTGGCGTATCACGATGGCGATATTTGATCATGTGGCCGGCGGCCCTTACCCAAGCGCTCTGTTCACACCCGGGTCGCCGGAGAATCGCTTTCTGGGTGTCTGGCCCTCGGGCAAACCTTACGCCGCTGCCATCGAAGAAGATCCCTGCAAATAATCGTCAGCTGCCTTTGTTATCTTTTGTGGTGCGCTCCATCCAGCCGGAAATCGGCGGCACCAGATAGGCTGCGCCGTCTTCACTCAGATGAATGCCGTCGTCAGCGCGCAAACGCACCAGCTTGCCGCGATGATCCCGAAGATATTGCTGAAAGCTGCCACCCTCACCGGCGATGTAGGGGTTCGGATCGATCCAGGTAATTTGCGGAAATTCGGTCAGGACTTCTTTCACCAGACTATTAACCGACGCCATTCGGCGTGCAAAACCATTCTCGCGCATCACCGGCATGCCGACCCACAGCACGCGCGCGCCATCGCGCGTGAGCAGTCGCGCGAACTGACGCACCCGGTCTGCGTACACTTGCTTCCATGTGGGCGTACCAAAGACATACACAGTGCGATCCAGCTGAAAATTTTGCGCGTCATTCGCGCCGATCGAGCAAATCACCAGACCCGGACGCGCGGCACCGATCAGCTGCGGATATTGTTCGGGCCAGTTGAAGACATCCGGCCGTCCCAGTCCGGTGCCGGAGCGATAGGCTCGCACAAACCGCACACCGCTTTGGGCCGCCATCGTTCGCCGCAACACCGGCGCAAGACCGACGGCCATCATTGAATCGCCCACCAGCGCGACCTGCATCGAGGGCAGCGCAGGCGTTGCCAGTGTCTGCGCCTGCGCAGTGGTCGGCGTTTGCGATGAGGGTAATTTTTGCGTCGATTCAGCCGCAGTTTTTTGCTGCGTGGTGGCAGTCTTGGCAGTCGTGCTGACGGTGCTGGAGGGTGCCTCTACGGTCATGACCGGTGCGATACGCTCGTCTGACGCGTTGGCATGGGTGCCAGCCTCGGCCTCCGGCATCAGCGTTGCGGACCAATTCTCGCGCAATTCGAGTGCCGCACGTCGTGGCAAATCCAGATGTACTGCGGTGACAACGCGCTCCCATGCCTGAGTGACTGGCTGCGCGACATTGCGCAACATGCCGACTTCAAGACGCTCTGCCCAAATCGCAAGACCCGCAGCCTCCAGCAGCAAAGCGACCACCAGACCTGATGCCAGTGCCCGAATGACGTGATTAAGCGGAGCGGTACGCATGATGATCAGAACTGAAAATAAATAAAGGGTGCCGGCGCACTGGGGCCCAGTATTTCAATGACGGCCAGCGAAATTGCAAACAAGGCGCCCAGCGCCATGGCAGGCATGCGCATGCCCGCCAGCTGGGCGCGTAGCATCACCCGCGAGGGCAGGTAGTGCATGCCGATGCCCATCAGTACACAGAGCATCATGCCGGGCGCGAAATCCCAGTGCCAGCTGCCCGCGATCAGCTGATGCATGACGGCGAATGCCTGTCCGATATCCTCAGCGCGGAAGAAAATCCAGCCCAGGCAGACGGCGTGAAACAGCAGAATGCGCGACGCATAGCGCCACTGATCCGATTCGCGCCATCCATCATTGCCGTGCGCATACCAGTAATTGTCCCAGACCCGGTGTATGGCCAGCAGCAGCCCGTGCCAGAATCCCCAAACCACAAAATTCCAGGCAGCGCCATGCCAGAGTCCGCCCAACAGCATGGTGATGAACAGGTTGCGAACATTGAGCCACTCGCCCTGACGCGAACCACCGAGCGGTATGAACAGATACTCACGCAGCCAGGTCGACAGTGAAATATGCCAGCGGCGCCAGAACTCCTGCGGCGACGCGCTCCGGTAGGGATTATTGAAGTTATCCGGAAAACGATAACCGAGCAGCAGCGCGCAGCCAATCGCAATATCGGTGTAGCCGGAAAAATCGCAATAGATCTGCGCCGCATAGCCATAGATACCCAGCAATACCTGGCTCGCGCTGAAACTCTGGGGATTGGAAAACACATCATCGACCAGCAGCGTGGCAAGGCTATTCGCAATCACAACTTTCTTGAACAGGCCAATCGCAATCAACAAGAGCGCGCGCGATGTTTCGATGCGGGCCGGATCAGGCGCCTTCTGTAACTGCGGCATGAACGTGGATGCCCGCAGAATGGGTCCTGCGATCAGCTGCGGAAAAAAAGCGACATAGAGCAACACATCCTCTAGAGAAGGCGCTCGTTCGAGCTTGCCGCGCCAGACATCCATCATCAGCGAAATCGCGTGGAAACTCATGAAAGAGATGCCGAGCGGAAGGATGGGCGAATTCACGGCGATCTGCAGATCGATGCCGAGCCCGTTGGCAAGATTCAGAAAATTCTGCAGGAAGAAGGCCAGATATTTGTACCAGCCCAGCGTGAGCAGACAGGCGACGATGCCACCGATCAACCAGCGACGCTTGTGCCGGCTTTGCTCAATACCGCGGGCAGCGACCCAGCCGTACAGTGAAATGATGAACAGCAGCGGCAGAAAATGCCAGTCCCAGAAACCATAAAAAAAATAGCTGAGTACCAGCAAAGCACGCTTGTGCGTGACATGATGGCGCACCGTCCCCCATGCAAGCGCGAATGCCAGCAAAAAGAACAACGCATATTCAACGGTGGGGAAAAGCATGAGCGGTGTTGGTTCGGATTTGGCCGCGATGATATCAAGAGACGGGTAATGGCCATGAAAACAAAATGGCAAAGTTATTTATAAAATAACTTTATGCATTACCCTGACTGGGGGATACGCCGAATGAATCCACAATTTGTGGCAAGCCAGCGTCGCTGTGCGACGCGAGGTCTTGGTAAATCAATGCGTTGGCGCCATTTTAAAAGCCGACAAATTGTCCGGTTTTATTTCATCAGCGCTTTCTTCGATCAATCCGATCGGGCCACTCGCAGTCCAAAGTAAGGACTTTTCAGCGCCAATGAAAACCGCGAACGGAACGCCGACCTCAACATCCGCGCGGTACTGACCCACGCGCCGCCGCGATTGACGCGTGCTTCGCAGTTGCCCTGCTCCCAGGCGGCCTGCGTTGCCGGAGCGCCTTTGTAGTCGGGATTCCAGCAATCCTGCGTCCACTCCCAGACATTACCGTAAATGTCGTGCAGCCCGAAACGATTCGGCTTTTTACTGCCGACCGGATGCACCTCCATGCCGGAGTTGGCACGGAACCAGGCGTGCGCATCCAGCGCGGCGGGGTCATCGCTGTCGTAGAATTCTTTGGTCGTGCCCGCGCGGGCGGCGTATTCCCATTCGGCTTCGCTGGGCAACCGGTATTTTTTGCCGGTCAGCTTGCTGAGCCTCTCGACAAACTGCTGCGCCATCTCCCAGCTCACATGATCCACCGGAATGTTGGTGCCGGTATTCTCGCTCGGATTTTCTCCCATCACCGCAACCCATTCCTCCTGCGTGACCTCGTATTTGCCCAGGGCGAAGGCGGTCATGGTTATCGTGCGGGCAGGCTTCTCCTTGTCGTTGCTGCTGTCGTTGTCCGAGGCGCGCGCCGAGTCAGGTGTGCCCATCATGAAGCTGCCTGCGGGGATGACCACCATCTCCGGACAAGTCGGGCAATCGCGAAAAGTCTTGACGGGATCAGCATGAACTGTCCCAGTGATCAAACCTGTCAGTAGAAAAAGCATGGCGCGCATGGTCGCTCTCCTTGGTATGTTCAGCCCGCATGATACGCAATTGCGGAGGCATACCGTGTCGTACAATTCAGTCCGCTGCCTCGATAATAAAAAGCGGGGCAAGCAGCAGCCATAAGAACAACGCAGCATCCGGGGGAAAAATTGAATCAGGAAGTCAACTCCACAGCGCGCGTCGCTGTTGTGACGGGCGGCGCCATGGGCATCGGTGCCGAGGTCGTCGAGCGACTAGCGCGCCAGGGACACAGCGTCATCATTGCCGATCGCGACACATCGGCCAGCGCCTCGATGGTGGCGTCGCTGCAAGCGCAGGGTTTATCAGTCAGCGCCACGATGATCGATGTCGGCAATGCCAGTGCAATCACTGACGCTTTTGAGACGATCGCCAAGGAACACGGCCGCTGCGACATTC
This sequence comes from uncultured Bifidobacterium sp., assembly GCA_964639465.1. Classification (GTDB taxonomy): domain Bacteria; phylum Pseudomonadota; class Gammaproteobacteria; order Burkholderiales; family Burkholderiaceae_D; genus Pernthalerella. Next base: position 9,413 of record CAZXDB010000009.1, read on the forward strand.
TGGTCAATTGCGCAGGCGTCGCGAAAGTATCGTCTTTCATCGATTTTCCGCTCGAAGAATTCGAACGCACCATGAACATCAACGTGACCGGCACGCTGCTCTGCAGCCAGCATGCCGCGCGCCTGATGATGCGCCATCAGTGGGGCCGCATCATCAATATCGCATCGGTCGCGGGCATGCGTGCGGTAGGCTCGGGCCGTACCGCCTACGGCACGTCCAAAGGTGCCGTCATTGCGCTGACCCGGCAAATGGCCGTTGAGCTTGCCGAGTATGGCATCACAGCCAACGCGGTCGCGCCGGGCCCGGTGGACACGCCCATGACCCAACTGCTGCACACCGCGCAATTCCGCACCGAGTATTCGAAAGCGATTCCGATGAACCGCTACGGCACGGTGTCCGAAGTCGCTGCCGCCGTACAGTTCCTCGCTTCTGAGGATGCTTCCTACATCACCGGTATTTCGATGCCGGTTGATGGCGGGTTTTTGTCCAGTGGCGCGCGAGGTCTCTGATCCATGAGTACCCGCACTAGCCAACGGATCGAAGCCGTCTACCACCTGGAGACCAGCGCGGATCCGGAAAAAACAGCCGCCATGATCGCCGGCGAACAATCATCGGGCACCTTCGTCGTCATCCCCGGCGAAGACGAAGCACTCAAAGCACGCGCCGCTGCGCAGTACGACATCAGCCCGATGGATCCGTGCACTGACAGCGATGCAAAACGCTATCGTCTGAGGCTGTCCTGGCCGCTGGACAATATCGGGCCTTCCTTGCCGAACCTGATGGCAACGGTGGCAGGCAATCTGTACGAACTCAAGCCAGTACGCTCGCTGCGACTGATTGACATCACTTTGCCGCCGGCGTTTGCCCATGCCTATCCGGGCCCGGCCTTCGGCATTGAGGGCACCCGCCGACTGAGCGGTGTAATCCACGGCCCGCTGATCGGCACGATCATCAAACCTTCGGTGGGCCTGAGCGCGCAAGACACCGCCAACATCGTCGCTCAATTGTGCGAGGCCGGCGTGGATTTCATCAAGGATGATGAATTGCAAGCCGATGGCCCCGCCTGCCCTTTCAATGAGCGCGTCACTTTGTCGATGGCGGTGATTCGCGCACACGCCGAGCGCACCGGCAAACAGGTGATGTACGCGTTCAATCTCACCGGCGAGATTGACGAGATGAAGCGTCGCCATGATCTCGTGCAGCAGCTGGGTGGCACGGCGGTGATGCTCAGCCTGAATTCGGTCGGCATGGCAGGCTTCAATGCGTTTCGCCGTCATGCGCAGCTGCCGATTCATGCGCACCGCAATGGCTGGGGCTATGTGCAATCGGGCTGGTCGTATCCGGCCTGGAAAAAACTGTGGCGGCTTGCCGGTGTCGATCACATGCATGTGAATGGCATTGCCAACAAATTTCAGGAAGATGATGACAGCGTGATCGCTTCCGCGCGCGCTTGCCTGACACCGATGTTTGATGACAAGCCATGCACCGTGATGCCAGTGTTTTCATCAGGCCAGACGGTCAGACAAGCGGCGCCGACTTGGGAAAGACTGCAATCGACCGATCTGATTTTTCTGGCGGGTGGCGGCTTGTTTGCACATCCCGGTGGCATTACAGCGGGAGTGAATGCGCTGCGTCAGTCGTGGGAAGCGGCGATGAAGGGAGTGCCACTCGATGTTGCGGCAAAAACGCAGCGCGAATTGCGCGAAGCCCTGGAAAAATTCACATGAAACTACGCGATCACGACGTAACAATTGGTATCCATCATCAGGCAGCGATGTCATGACAGATACTCAGAAAAATCTTCAGGCCAAAGTCCTGTTTTATGGTGATGACTTCACCGGTGCCTCGGACAATGCCGCACAGTACGCGCGACACGGACTCAAAACCGTTTTGTTCTTCTCTGATCCCGGCACCGATGCACTGAAGCAGGCTGCGCAGCGCTACGACGTCGTCGGCGTCGCAGGCACTGCCCGCTCGCTCGGCACCGAAGCCATGCGCGACGAACTGCTGCCGGTGCTGGAAAATTTTAGGCAACTGAACGTGCCGCTGGTGCAGTATAAATGCTGTTCCACCTTCGATTCATCGCCGGACACTGGCAGTCTGGGCGAAGCAATTCGTCAGATGCAGGCCTTCTGGCCCGGTAGCCTGATACCGGTGCTGGCAGCCACGCCCGAGTTCGGTCGCTATACGATGTTTGGTCATCATTTTGCTCGTGCCGGCACGGCTGTTTACCGACTGGACCGACATCCGGTCATGTCGTGTCATCCGGTCACACCCATGCAGGAATCGGATTTATCGGCCGTGCTGACACAGCAGGGCTTTACACCTGAAGCTACTGCCGATCTGCGCATGCTCGACCACTTCGCCGATGCACCCGAGGCAATGGCCACCGCGCTGATGGCTCATCAGAGTGTGGTCTTCGATGGTTACACGCAGCAGCAATTAATGACTGCTGCGGCCAGCCTCTGGCTGGTATCGCAACAACGTCAGGTGTGTGCGATGGCAGCGCAGGGCTTTGCGCACGGGCTCGGTGCCTGGCTTCGCGCCTCGGGAAAACTGACGACGCCCCAGCCTGCTCACCAGCTGGCTGCCGTTGATCGTTTACTGGTGCTCTCGGGCAGCTGCTCTTCGTTGTCTGCCGAGCAGATTGCGTGGGCGCGGCAAGCAGGATTTCTGACGCTGCGCGCGGACACCGAGCTGCTGGCAGGCGACGACACCAATGCCGTCGATGCGTTGCTGGCTCGTGTGCTTGATGCACTGCGCTCGGGTACCAGCGTCGTTGTTTTCACCGCAGAAGGTCCTCATGATGCCAGGATGCAGACACCGAGCTCAGCGGCTCAGGGCTTGCCGGGCGCTGCGATGGCCCAGCGCATTGGTCGTCTGTTTGCACGCCTGGCACGCGAAGCGTTTGCACTGGCCGGGCTTCAGAGACTGGTGGTCTCAGGCGGTGACTCATCCAGCTTTACGATGCGGGACATCGGTGCCCGGGCGCTGGAAATCAAAGCCAGTCATTTCGTGCAGAATGCCCACGTGTGCAGTCTCGTGTCCGACGATGCGCTCATCCATGACAAAGAGGTGCTGCTCAAAGGCGGACAAGTCGGCCAAGCCAATTTATACGGCCTGATGCTGGCGGGCTTCCACCACACGGACCGCGGAACGCTCTGAGTCGCGAGGCTATCCATTACGGGGCTATTCGCGGTAAAGTTGGGTTGCGCGGGTACAGCGGTGAATGTCACTGCGAAACCCCGTATTATCAACAAACCATAAACAAAATAACTTATCCGAGGCAGAACCCATGAAGCGATTGATTTCCGGACTGGCGCTCCTGATCACCATGCAAACAGCCAGCGCGCAAAATATTTTTGAAATCTCGCCAGATTCCTCCAACCCGAATTACGCGCAGTGCAAATTCCAGACGTATGACGACAGCGCCATGTTGATCACCACCTACATGGGCTCGCTGGTGGCTGCCAAATACGAAAAAAAATGTTCGACTGAGTTTCTGACGCAAGCCAAGGAAGGCAAACGCAAACATGACGCGATGCTCACGGTCACGAATGAACAAATCGGCAACTGCTACTCGCAGAAAGATACACAATTCATTCGCAATCTGTTGATCACCGCTGTCGACAAAATACCGGAATTTTGCGAATCGAAAAATGTGGCTGATGCGATGGAAGACTGGGTTAAACGGCTAAATCAGGAAAACTGATCGTTTGGAAGTTGCTTACGGCAAGGCAACAAAGTGAAAGACACTGGATTCCGGCCAGCGCAGGGTGAAGCCGGGGTTTCAGACCGCATTCGGTCTGCCGGTGAAGAGGACATGGCGTACTCGCCATGATGCGCCCTGCAAGGGGGGATCCAGCGTCGTTGGCCTCTTACTCGTGCCAGTTCGCCTGGAAGCAGTGACGGACTTCATGTCCCAGCGTGTGCATGTTCAGCTTTTTCTCGGTGAACACGATGCAGATATCGTTTTCATAAAACGAGCACGCTTTGAGCGCGTAACCGAAATCGCCATAGCCGCGTACACGGGCTTCTCGATCGCAAGTAGCCTGAATATTGTCAACCGGGATCCAGGTCACCTTCGACGTCATGGTGAAATTGCGGGCCGAGTCAAATATTTCGAGGGGATTATCACCCTCCGTAATCGTGGCCTGCACAGCGCAGGCAAACAACAACCCGCTACAAGCAACGACCCACGTCAATCTTGTCTGCAGCGCTGAGCTAAGACGGAACAGTCCCGGCATGAGTGACTCCCCTGTTTGTTCTGAAAGTTGGTGTCCGGGCTTCTAACAGCCGGTGTCGCAACGATAACTGCTTTGGACAATTCCTGCCGAACAGCCCAAAACAGCCACTTATCAAAACGGGAAGTCGGATCTTGCACGTCGGATTAACCCAGCACGATTTTCGCTGCCTCGGTATAGACCGGTATGCCAAACAGAATATTGATCGGAAAAGTCACCCCCAGCGACAGCCCCAGATACAACGAGGGATTGGCTTCCGGAATCGCATACCGCAACACCGCCGGCACAACGATATACGATGCGCTGGCCGACAGCACCATGATCAGTGCCGCATCAACGACCGGCAGCCCAAGCAAGGCCGAGATCAGCAGCGCGATACCGGCATGAACCACCGGTGCCAGCGCCGCATAAGCAATCAGTATCGGCGATTTTCCCTTCACATCGCGCATGCTGCGGGCAACCATGAGACCCATATCGAGCAGGAAGAACGCCAGCATGCCTTTGAACAGATCGGTGGAAAATGTCTGCATCATCACCTTCCCCGCTTCACCGCTCAGGTAACCGATCAGCAGCGACGCCAGTAAAAGTAAATGGGCACCGCTGGTGAATGATTCATGAATGACCTTGCCCATCGACGGCGTCGAAAGACCGGCCCCGCCCTGCGCCATTGCCGCCGCTGCATCGCCCTGACCGGCCACCACGGACACACCTGCCTGAGCCTGACGAATCATATTGGCGAGAAACACCGCCATCAGAATCGCGGGCGACTCCATCAGCACCATCGCAACGGCCATATGGCCGCCCGGTGACATTTGCTGGGATTCGAGATACTGCATCGCTGTCACAAAGGTGACGGCGCTGACTGAGCCATACGACGCCGCCACGGCGGCAGCATCGAAACGCGCTACGCGATTTCTGAGAAACAGATAACCGAGCGCGGGCACGATGAAGGCCATCAGCATCGCCGCGAACAGACTTAGCATCACCGAGGGATTCAGCCCGGATGCGGCTAGGGCAAAACCGCCCTTGAGACCCAGCGCCATCAACAGATACAGCGACAGGAATTTCGCAGTGGCCGCGGGTATTTCCAGGTCAGAGCGCAGCCATCCGGCTATCACACCAAAAACAAAAAAAAGAATCGCCGGGTCGAGCAGATTTTGCATAGTTCCTCCTAAGTGGCACGAATCATAGGCATTTTTAACAATCGAGTAAAATCGATTTTAAGATTACCAACCATAGATAAAAAACTATGAATATGACCTTTCGCCAGCTTAGGCTGGTGCTGGCACTCGCCGACACGGGCAGCATCAGCGCCGCGGCACGCGCAACACATGTGACCCAGCCGACAGCATCCATGCAGCTGCGCGAAGCCGCAAATGCGGTGGGCATGCCTTTGTATGAGGTCATTGGCAAACGCGTGCATTTGACTGAGGCGGGCAAAGAACTGGCTCGTACTGCACGCGCCATGTCGGCTGAGTGGGAAGCGTTCGAACAAAAAATCGATGGTCTGAAGGGTCTGACCCGAGGCCGCCTGAAAGTCGCTGTGGTGAGCACCGCAAAATATTTCGTGCCTCGCTTGCTGGGCAGTTTCTGCGCGACCTACCCGGCAATTGATATTTCACTCGAAGTACTTAACCGCGATGGCGTTGTCAGCCGACTAGCCGACAATCTCGACGACATGTACATCATGTCGATGCCACCGACGGATGTGGACCTCGAAGATCAGGTATTCATGCCGAATCCACTGGTCGTGATTGCCCCCGGCAAAAAGGCCACATCAAAGCGCGCACCGACGGACAAAGCGATCGATCTGAGTGATCTGGCAGGCAGTCGTTTCATTTTGCGTGAGCCGGGTTCTGGAACTCGTATGGCGACCGACGCGCATTTTCACCTGCTGGGATTCAACCCGGGCCTGAAACTCGAACTGGGGAGCAATGAAGCCATCCGGGAAGCGGTCGCCGGCGGTCTGGGTGTTGCGGTGATCTCGAGACATGCGCTCAAAGGTCAGGAAAGTGACGGCGTGGTCGAGCTGAATGTACGGGGATTCCCGCTGCAATCCCAATGGCATGTCGTGCATCACAAAGGAAAGCAACTGTCGCCGATCGCGCAGATTTTCCGCGATCATTTGCTGCGCAGTTCCCGGCTGTGGCGCTGAATCTTTCCTCAGTCGTCAGATCATCAGCGTAAAGGCGCCAGCCATCACCAGACTAAAGAGGATGATCAGCCCGAAGAGGTAATAACCAATGCGACGCTGTGAGCGACGCGCATCTGCGAGGCGATTGGCTAGCACTGCCTGATCATGCTCGAGGTTTGCCAACTGCTCGCGGGCTGACTTCAGTTCATTGAGGGCGTGATCGACGCGGGATTGATCCATGGTGCTGCCAAAAAATAGTGTCAGCGCAGAATATAGCAGCAGTGGCGGTCATGACCGGCTTATCAGTTTAAAAACAAACCCGAATCGACCTGGAAAGACTGCGATCACTGTCGAAACACGCACCCGATATTTTCAATTTGAAAATAATCACCCGCCTGAAATCGTTACACGCTGAAACAAGTGATACAGCGTATCCTTGCAATTTCTTATAATCATTATCTAACATCCAGCCCGTTCTGCCATTCGGGCCAGACTGGGCTTGCCTGCCCCTATTAACTATCGAAACTGTCGTCCTCATGATGAACGTAGTGAATGTATTTCAGATACGAGCTTTTCACTCCTTGGGTCTGCTGCTCGCGACGGTCGTCGGGCTCACAGCTTGCGGTGGTGATTACACCAATCAGGTGAGTAAAGTCACCGGCAAGTCGCGTTATCTGAATCCGAATTCCGCGAGTACCAAAACTCAGGGCTTCGAATCAGCCTACATCGATCAGCGCGGCGTACTGACGGTAACGCTGAAAGAGAAAATCAATGCGCCAGAATTTGAGGCGCCCATCGTCCAGCGTCGTGAGGTCAAAGGCAAACGCGCCAACCCCATCGGTTCGACACTGGCCGCAACATTTACGGTGGGCTTGTATCCGCTACTGGCGCCAAAAGTTTTTTTAAAAGACACCTTTGGCCATGAGACTGGCGCTCAGATTCTGAGCGAGGAACCCGATCGCGATCGCGCGGTCGCTACTGGTCGCTCCGAATGGGTGATGGTACCGCTCAAAAGTGCACGCATTGAAATCAGCGGGCTGAATAAATCATTCAGTCGTGAAGTTCAGCTCGATGCTCAGGGCGCAGCGTCCATCGATATCGGCAATGAACTCTTCGAGCGCTATGCCAACTCGGAAAACCCGCAAAGCCTTGCGATCGTTTGCACCACTTGTACAGTCAATACGACAATCTCCGGGCCACTCGCCCGTACACCACTAGAATTCAAGGCACCGGAAAGCTGGCGTCTGCTGGCAGAATATCGCAAAAGCACCGATCTGATCTGGATCGCCGATGCCGACCTGGTGGGTGCGCAAGGGCGCAAAACATCGAGCGGCCGTCCGCGCACCGTTGCATGGAAAGACATCGCCGCTGCGGCACAAAAGCGCGGCGAGAGGCAGCTGCAGCGTCTGGCCGAACCGCCTGAGGCGCTGCGACGCGAGCGACGCGAGGTTGAGGCTTCCCGCCCACCACCGGAAGTGACGCTGACACGCGATGAATTCGAATCCACTGCGGCGTTCAACGAGCGGGTGCGCGCCACGCGCGCCAGCGAAGAAGCCAAGCTGGCCGCTTACAACCGTCGTATCGAACAAGTGAATCGCAAGTTGCGCGAGTTTCAGGACAGTTTGCCGAAAACGTTGCCCCGACCCATCGTGCTGCAATCGATCAGTGAAAGCCTGACCGAACTGGCCGGAGAACCTGAGGTCAAAAATGTCGTTTATGACGCTGATCTGAAACGCTTCATCGTCACCGTCGCCGGCTCAACGCAATCGGATCGCGCACCGGTATCGTTCACGCTGGTGACCCAAAATGATATCGATGCCGATCAGGGCCGTCGGCTCAAGCAAATGATGACCCGCGCTCGCCCCTTCCTGCGAATGGCAGTCAACGACAAATCGATACGGCCTGTGTCTGGTCATCTGATGGTTGGTGATCAGGTGCTGGCCATGCAATTCATCGACAACGTGGAACTGACGACGCTGGATACGGTGAAACTGGAGGCCGGACAGATCTCGAGTCTGCGACCTCTGAAAAAAATCGATGGCGGCACGATATCGACGCAATCGCTGGTTCTGGCCGATGATCTCGAAAGCCGCAAACTGCGCGAGCGGCTGGAAGAATTGCGTGATGACGTTCGGCAGCGTCAACAAGTCAGCGCCGAAAAAGAACGGCTGAACGAAGAAATTCGTCAGCTTGAGACTCGCCTTAAAACCATGGATCAGGGCGAGTTCAAAGATGATCTGGCCGATGTGATCGCAAAAGTTGCGCCAGCGCGCGCCATTGGAAACACCTATGCCGTCGTCATCGGCATTGCCGACTACGATGAACTGCCGCGAGTGACATTTGCCGATCGCTCGGCCAGCACTTTTGCTGCATTGCTGAGCAAGCAGTTTGGTATCCCTCCGGACCGCATGGTCAGCCTGATCAATGATGAAGCAACCGGCGTGCGCATGATGACGCGTCTGCGCAGCATGGTAGGACGTCTGACCAACAAGGATCGTTTGATTGTGTATTACTCGGGTCATGCCGCACCCACACGCGATGGCAAGCACACGGTGCTGATCCCTCAGGATGCATCGGATGGCAGCCTGGATGATCCTTCGTTCAGACTTAACGAGTTCTATCAGACTCTTTTGCGGAGTAATGCACAGCAAATCGTCGTGATTCTGGATACCTGTTTCTCGGGCCGTTCCGAAGGCAACAAGCTCATCTACAAAGATGTCGCGCCGGTGATCCCTGTGTCGCGTGATGGTGTGTCACCGCCGCAGGACACGCGCCTGACAGTGCTTGCTGCGGGCGGCCCCTCGGATTTCGCCAATGCACTCCGTGGCCGCGGCCATCGCTTGTTCTCTTACCATTTGCTGCATGAGATGGTGAAAACCGGCAGTCTGGTGCCCGACCGTTTCAGTCTGGTGAGCGATGCGGTACAACGCGATGCCAGCGCGCTGGGGCCGGATTACCGCCAAAAGCCCCTGTGGATGGGCAAAATTGATGTCGTGAGGCCCTGATGAATCAGCTTGATCTTCAGGGGCGCCATGCAGTCATCACGGGCGGCGCAACCGGCCTTGGCCTCGCGATTGCACGCCGCATGCTCGCTTCAGGCGCACGCGTCACGCTCTGGGATCGTGACGCAATGGGTTTGAGCGAAGCGGTAGAAAATCTTCAGGAATCCGTTGCAGGATCTCAGGCAGCAACTGGGAGCGCAACTGACACGCGCCGACTGGTGAGTGCCGTGACCGTGGACGTCGCCTTGCCTGCACCAGTCGCACAGGCCACGCGAGAAACAAGCGCCATTGCCCCGGTTGATATTCTGGTCAACTCCGCAGGCATCACCGGACCCAATAACAAGCTCTGGGAGTATCCGGTCGATGCATGGGATCAAGTGATGGCGGTGAACATCAACGGCACCTTTCTGTGCTGTCGCGAAATCGTGCCCGGTATGCGCGAACGAAACTACGGTCGCATCGTGAACATTGCTTCCGTGGCGGGCAAAGAAGGCAATCCGAATGCCAGCGCCTACAGCACCAGCAAAGCTGCCGTGATTGGCATGACCAAATCACTCGGCAAAGAACTGGCTGATACCGGCATACGCGTGAACTGTGTCACACCCGCTGCGGTGAAGACAGCGATCTTCGACCAGATGTCGCCCGAACACATTGCCTTCATGCTGAGCAAAATTCCGCTTGGACGTTTTGGCACGCCCGGTGAAGTCGCTGCCATGGTGACCTGGCTGTGCACGGAAGAATGCTCGTTCACCACGGGCGCCGCGTTTGATCTGAGTGGTGGGCGCGCGACCTATTGAACCTTGGCGTTTGAATAAAAAAAGCCCGCTACAACAGCAGGCTAATCCTATGCCTTCGGGGGAGAAGACAAGGGGAGACGATCAATACATTTGCGGTGTCAGATGTGAGGTCGTTTTCAGCGTCGAACGAAAATCTTTCTGGCACTCGGTGGGCGGCACCCAGCCATACTGACGCCAGATATCCTGCACACCGCCTGTGGCCGAACGGCGAATCTTGGTAGCATGCTTGCGTAGTTCGGGATAAACAAAAGTCCCCACCTGAGTCATTGCCTGATTCATATGCTCTCTCCTTCATTGCCCTGATCAATCATTACCGCTGCGTTTATGCAAATAACGCTAAGCGGCCTAGCGCCATCTCCAGCAAAAAATAGGCCAGATAATCGTCAAAAATCCGTCATTTCATGCAATAAATGCAATGGAAATACTTTAAGTGGCTGAAAAATAACGTATTTATTAATTTTTTACAAGAAAATAAATGTCCTGAAGTGGGGCAAATCAATCCTTCGGCGGCTGCAGAAGGTGGCTTATCTGTCGATATTCAACCTGATCGGAGAAAAAAGGGGAAGTAAGGCGCATTAGTAAAGGAGGCATATCATGAGCATCGAACTCAGCAGGGAGATTAACCCCATGGGCTCGCGGCAATCGGGACATGAGAGTTCAGGCGGGAGTCGCCGCAATCAGCACCAGCAAAAGCTCAGGGAGCTGATCGCCGCCCTGAAATCAGGTGATGTACAGGAAGCGCGCATCTGCTACGACGCACTGGTGGACTTCAATCCCGCCTTGGCTGACAGTTATTTTCAGCGGGTAGGACATGCACTGGCCAGCGGCAATTTGTCAGGGGCGCAGCGAGTCATTGTGGAAATCTACGGCCAGAACCAGATGATTTTTGCAAAGCCGATATCGGCCATGCCTGTGGCATCGCCCCGTCACTCCACAAGGGATGATTTTGGTGTCCTGGTGGATGTATCTGCGTGAAATAAATGTGTCTGAAAGCTTGAGGGCTTTAGCGCACTGAAGCCTCGCAGGCTTCGCGCATCGCACGTGTGGCGACCTCTTCCAGCCAGCCAAGATCAACGTCGGCATGCGCTTCACAGAGAAACCAGGGCTCACGTGAATCCGGCTCAAGCATGACGCCGTAATCAATCAGTTTCCAGGCAAAATCGCGATAGAGATCACTATTGGTCACGCGCCAGTCGCGATAGTTTTGAGGTACATCGGCGGTGAAGTGAATGCCCAGCATCGCCGGTGGTCCGGCAAACGCATGCTCGACACCGGCTGCCGTAAACACTCGTCCCAGCAGTTCGCGAATTTTGCTGCCCACCCGATTGATCGTTACCAGTGCATCCGTCTGATCCAGAATAGTTAGCGTCGCATGCGCTGCCGAGAGCGCCACCAGATTGGCGGTGTAGGTGCCGCCGTGTACTACCCCACCCTTGTTTGAGCCCACCACATCCATGACCTCGTTACGCCCACCAAAGGCAGCCACTGGATAACCATTGCCCATCGCCTTTGCATACGTCGTCAGGTCAGCATGAATGCCATAGAGTTGCTGCGCTCCGCCCTTCGCCACACGAAATCCTGTTTTGACTTCATCAATGATGAGCATCGTTCCGTATTGCGTACATAAATCGCGCAGACGCTGCAGCCAGTCGGGCGTGGCTGAAATACTGCCCGCATTGCCGATGATAGGCTCGAGGACCACACAGGCCAACTGCTCACCCTGCTGCGCGAACAAGTGCTCGAGCATGGCATGGTCATTCAGCACAATGAGATCGACCAGATCACGCGCGCGCTGAGGAATACCGCCGCCGAACGGAATCACCGAAGGGGCAACGGTACCTTTCGGATCCCATTGCTCGATATCAGATTTCCACATCATCTCGTCATACAGTCCGTGGAAACCGCCTTCGACAATGACCACCCGATCACGGCGTGTGTAGCCGCGCGCGGTGCGTACCGCACCCATCACGGCCTCAGTGCCTGAATTCGCAAAACGCATTTTTTCAATGTTGGGACACATCGCTTTGATTTGTTTGACGACCTCAGTGTCAAGCGGTGTCGCAAAACCCGAGAGTGTGCCACCTTGCGTGATCTGCTTGATCACGGCAGCATCGACACGCTCATCGCGGTAACCGAGAATGATGGGGCCGTAACCCAGACGAAAATCAACCCAGGTCCTGCCGTCACAATCGGTGATACGACAGCCTTTGGCGTTATCCACAAAGACGGTACGTTCATCACCCCAGTAACGATAATTCTCGGCGACGCCCTGCGGCATGTGTCGATGTGCCTCAGCCATCAACTGTTGCTGGCGTGCTCCCGGTTTGCTGAAATCATCCATGGTCTGTGTCAATTCAGGAAGCGGACTGGGGCTGCCCATGCGGCGGTCGCAACAACAGACCAGCACGTTCTTCGAGTAGCTTCACCACATGCAACTCAGCCGCCGACTCGCCGTATTTTTCCATCGCTTCGCGAAACAGTGATTCGACAAATTTACCCATGGTGAGCTCATAACCCTGACTGCGCGCGATTTCGTTCACCAGACCCAGATCCTTGCAGCACAAGGCCAGCGAAAAACTTGGATCATAGTGTCCCGCAAAAATAGAGGGCACATCATGCTCAGCCACCCAGCTGTTGCCCGCGCTGGATTTGATCGCCTCCCAGACTGTCTCCAGCGGCACGCCTGCCTTTGCCCCCAACATCAGCGCCTCGCCTATCGCAGCGGCACTGACGAACCAGAGCAGATTAGTCAGCAGCTTGATGGTCGCGCCATTGCCGTGCGCGCCGACATGAAAAACTTTATTGCCCAACACATCAAAGATGGGCTTGTGTTTCGCGAAGCACTGCGCATCACCGCCAACAAAAATCGACAACCTACCCTCGGCCGCTGCATCAATCGCATTCGTGATCGGCGCTTCGAGATAATCAATACCCCGCTGCTGTGCTTGGTCGTTTAACTCTCGTGCCAGATCAGCCGCACTGGTGGTGGTGTCGATGATCGTTACGCCACGCGGAAGCAAAGCGAGCAGCCCCTGCTCACCGAACATAACCTCACGCACTTGGGGTGGACCGGGCAATGAGGTAATCACGACATCGCATTGCGCAGCACCTTCGGCCAATGTGTCCACGCGACGCGCACCCAGGCTGACGAGATTGGCTGTTTTCTCGGGCGATTTATCAAATACGCATAAAGGGTATCCGGCGCGAATGAGATTAGCCGCCATGGGATTGCCCATGTTGCCCACACCCACAAAGAAAAGGCGCGGCTTGTCCGCGCCTGTAATACTGGTAGAACTCATAACGCGATCAAACCTTTTTGAATGCGATAAAGTGGCTCGACTTTTCTACCTCAGCGTCATGCTCGAAGCCATGTGCGGAAAGCAGCGCGAGTGCCTCGGACCAGCGGTAAGTGCGATAGTGGATGGTCTGCGACATCAGCACATGCGCCTCTTCGGCGAGGTAGTAATGCTTGATGAAGCCATGGTCTGCCGGTTCGATTTTCTGCGAATAGACCATGCCATTCGACACAGGCTTTTCGTAATCATGGTGCGGGCCCTGTATACCCAGCAGCAGACGTCCGCCCGTGTTCACATGGCTGCCCACGCGCGCCAGTCCCTGATGATTGTCTTCTTCCTGCGACAGATGACTGACCAAAAAGGGTTCCTTGTCACCATCGACGACGAAGTACCAGACGCCGCCATAAGAAAAAGCGAGGTCGTAGCGTTTCTTCAGATCGAAATCGGTGACGTTTTCAAGCGAGAGTGAAATATTCGGAAACTGTTGCAAGCGATCAGAGGCAATCGACAGCATGGCCTCGGTCAGATCGACACCCATGATTTCCGCATGCGGCTGTCGTTGTCCCAGCTCTTCAAGAATGAGCCCGGTACCGCAGCCGATTTCCAGCACGCTGCCAAAGCTACTATCTCGTGTGATGTTTTCTACAATTTTCTGATAATCGTAATAGCCTGACGTCATGATCAGGTCGTAATACGCGGACATATTGGTGTAATCGCCCATTCTCTCTACAACTCCCCCTTGAATACATCTTTTGAGTGCTGGCTGTACCTGCCAGTCGCCTGTTTTTCTTGTGCTTGATACGCGTATTTTGATACGCCGCTGCTGAGTTTCAAGGGATTTGGGGAAATGGTCAACGTAATTACTCACACATAAATTATCAATACAACAATTTCGTCGAATATCCTAAAAAAAAGAATAACCAATTAATAACGAACCGTCTGCTCGCTTGACAAAAAAAAGCCTGCCACGATAGGCAGGCTTTTCAGCTAAAAACGTCTTGCGTTTACTTGCCGCGCAATCCGTCAAACACTTCCGCAAAACCGGGCTGATTGTGGTGACTGATCACACCACGCGCAGCTTCAATCACCAGCGGCACCGGGTGACCACGCAGTGTGTTGACGATCATTTCATTAATGACTTTGAAGACTTGACCATCCTCATCAATGATCTGACCAAGACGATTGGCCAGCGGGTCGAACACACCGTAAGCCACGAACACACCGAGGAAGGTACCCACCAGCGCCGAACCAATCAGGCCACCCAGTACCGGCGGTGGCTGGTCGATCGCGCCCATGGTCTTAATAACACCCAACACGCACGCCACGATACCCAGCGCCGGCAGCGCACCCGCAATGGAGGCCAGCGTGCCCTGGTATTTCAATTCGTCATGGTGGTGGGTTTTGATGGCATTTTTCATGACATCGTCGACGGCGTCGGCATCGAGGTTACCTTGAGCAATGACGACCAATCGCAGCGTGTCGCAGATCATGTGAACAATCGCATGGTCTTTGGCCAGCTTGGGGTATTCACCGAAAATACCCGAGGAATCCGGGTTTTCAACGTGGGCTTCGAGCGCGACCGCACCCTCTTTTTTCATCACGTTGAGCAGTTTGCCGACTAGCAGAATCAGGTCGAGATAGTCCGAACCTTTGTAGGTCGGTCCCTTGATGCATTTCACAATACCGCCGATGGCGCCCTTGAAGATGCCGATACTGTTACCCACCAGCGCCGCGCCAATGGCCGAGCCCACAATAATGAAACCCTCAATCGGAGCGGCCTTGATAATTGGTGCCATTTTGCCGCCGGCCATAACGTAGCCGCCAAACACGCAGACAAACACGACAATCAATCCTACGAAAAAAAACATATGCCTCTCCTTGTGCCTGCCGCAAAGTGCCTCAATGGCACATATCCGGCCTATCGGCTTCTATATCGGCAGCTCCGCCGAAAATTCAAGTGCGGATTTTGACTCTGTTATTGCAATTGTGAAACAAAGCGGAGAATAACACTACACCGGGCACAGTCCGCCGTATCTTAAATAATTAATAATTGTCTTTTTTAAAACAAACACCAGACGCCGACACACTGGCCTGTGAACCACTGAAGCGCCAGATCAATTATCCCGCCGACGACCATCGCGGGAACGCCCAGATAAAAAAGAATCAGCAGCCAGCCCGCCACCGTGACACGTGGTTTGTCGATATCGTGCCCTAGAATGGGCTGGAATTTCTCGCGGGTGAATAATCGCTTTATCATGGCACGCCTTGTTTGTTGATGATTATATCGGCCGCTCCCACAATCTTACGCATGCATATCCTCTGGAACCAGATCAGTTACCCGCAATGGGATGAAGCGCATAGCGCGCTGGGCGGCGCAATGCAGCAGGACTGGGCTTACGGCACGAGTCTCAAAGCGCTGGGCATCGAGTGCCACCGGGCCGAAGTGATTCTAAATGGGGAAACGGTCGCGCTCGCCCAGTTCATCTGTCGCCGCTATGGCTTTCTCGTCGGCGTTGCGCTCTGCACGCGCGGACCGCTGTGGCTAAAGCCCGTCGGTGCCGATGACAAGGCGCGCATTTATCGCGAACTCAAACGCTCGCTGCCCATGACCCGGCCGCGCTTCGCGCTGTTTTCACCGGACATCACCGATCCGAATGATCCCAGCCTGCGCAAACTGACGCGGGTGATGACCGGCTACTCGACCGTGATGATCGATCTCACACAGACACCCGAAACACTTCGTGCAGCGATGGAAGGTCGCTGGCGCAACCGGCTGGTGGCAGCTGAACGCTCGGCACTCAATATCGTTCGTGCAGGCGCCAATCCTGCCCAATACCGCTGGTTGCTGGACGAGGAACGCGCACAGCGCGCCAGCAAAAGTTTTTACGGACTGCCGCTCGAATTTGTGGAAAGCTATATCAGCGCGCGTGCGCAAACCACCAAAACCATGCTGATTCTGCGCGCAGAACTGAAGAAGGATCGCGTGGCTGCGATGCTGTTCCTGATTCACGGCAGTGCCGCCACCTATCATGTCGGCTGGTCAAATGAGGCCGGTCGCGACAGCAACGCGCACAACCTGCTGCTGTGGCGCGCGTTTGCCGAGCTGCGCGAGCGCGGCGTGCACACGCTGGATTTGGGTGGGGTCAATACCCGTCAGCTGGCGGGCATTTCGCGATTCAAGCTCGGATCGGGCGGCAAGGTCGTAACGTACGCGGGCACCTTCGTCTGAACGAGACGAAACGAAATGAGACGACGCACTGCCTCAGTGACCCAGAATTTTTTCCAGAAATTCCCGTGCTCGGGGCGACCGTTGTGAGGCATCCCCAAAGAAATCCTCACTGCGGCAATCTTCCACGATACGGCCGTGATCCATGAACAGCACGCGGTCAGCAACACGACGAGCGAAGCCCATTTCATGCGTGACGCACATCATCGTCATGCCCTCCTGCGCCAGTTGCATCATCACATCCAGCACTTCACCGACCATCTCAGGATCGAGCGCCGACGTCGGCTCATCAAACAGCATAACGACCGGATCCATCGCCAGCGCCCGTGCAATAGCGACCCGCTGCTGCTGACCACCGGAGAGCGCAGCGGGATACTTGTGACGATGCTCGGCAAGGCCCACACGCTGCAGCAGCGATTCAGCGCGCGCAATGGCTTCGTCTTTGCTGCGATCTTTGACCTGCACCTGGGCCAGCGTGAGATTGTCGGTCACGCTCAAATGCGGAAAGAGTTCGAAGTGCTGAAACACCATACCGACCCGCGAGCGCAGTGAGCGCAGATCGCTGTGTCGGTCGTGTACCGCAACACCATCGACATGAATTTCACCGCTGGCGATACGCTCCAGACCGTTGATGGTTTTAATGAGGGTGGATTTACCGGAGCCCGAGGGGCCACAGACCACAACCACTTCACCGCGTGAAATCGTGGTCGAGCAATCCTCAAGCACGGCAACACTGCCATATGACTTGCTGACGTGTTTCAGGGTGATGATGGTTTGATCAGTAGTCATGAATGCGGATCTATGGCTTGGGCCTGCATGTTCAGCGTTGCAGAGCGATACGCTGTTGCAAACGCCGTACTAACGAAGACAGTGCAAAGCAAATTAGAAAATACGTCAGTGCCGCTGCCAGATAGGCTTCGACCGGACGTCCGAAATTTTTACCAGCCACTTCAAAACCCTTGAGCAGATCGTAAGCACCAATCGCATAAACTAGGGAGGTGTCCTGAAAGAGGATGATGACTTGCGTGAGCAATACCGGTGTCATATTGCGAAAGGCCTGAGGCAAAATCACGAAACGCAGATTCTGCCATTGAGTGAGTCCCAGCGCACTGCCCGCCTGCATCTGTGCTCGTGGTATGCCCTGAATACCGGAACGGATGATTTCGCAAAAAAATGCCGCTTCGAATGCGATGAAAGTCACCACCGCCGAGAATTCGGCACCCGTACTGCGCCCCAGCAGGAAAGGCACCAGTAGAAAAAACCACAGTAGTACCATCACCAGCGGCACCGAACGCATCAGGTTTACATACGCCGCAGCCGGCAGGGAGAGCAGGCGATTATCCGAGAGCCGCAGGAGCGCCAGCATCGTGCCCAGCACCATACCGCCAGCGGTCGCCACGACCGTGAGCTGCAGAGAAAACAGCAGGCCTTGCAGCAGATACTCTTGCAGCATCTGCGCACTGAAAAATGACAAATCAAGCGAGAGATGCGTCATCCGTGCACTCCCAGCCTGCCGGGTAAACGTGTGCGGGATTCGATCCAGGCCATCACGCGATTGACGCTCAGCGCAGTGACCGCATAGAGCAAAGTGACACCAGCGTAAATTTCAAGCCCGCGGCCGGTTTCTTCCTGTGCCTGCATCGCAAACAATGTGAGCTCGGTGACCGATACCGCAAAGGCGACCGAGGAATTCTTGACGACATTCATCGCCTCAGAAGTGAGCGCCGGCAAGATGATGCGCAGCGCCTGCGGCAGTAAAACTTTTATATAGACCTGCGTGGATGACAGCCCGAGTGCTGTCGCTGCCAGCCTTTGTCCCGCAGGCAGCGATTGCAGACCCGCCCTCACCTGCTCGGCAATACGTGCAGAGGTGAACAGGCCCAGCGCGATGGCCGCCAGCCAGAAAGACGATAAGCCACCCAAGGCCGGAATAAACACCGGCAGCACGTGGTACCAGAGAAAAACCTGAACGAGCAAAGGAATATTGCGGAAGAGTTCAGTCCACGCAGCCGCCAGCCAGACCAGCGGCGCTGTCGGCAGCGTACGCGCGATACCCACCAGCACACCGGTGGCCAGCGCAATCACCAAGCCCAGCGCGGCCACCGATGCTGTCCAGCCCCAGGCCGAGATCATCCACTGCAGGTAGGTGATGTCGCCGGTCGCACCAAAGCAGGCGGTCGTTTCACCGCTGAGAGTGCTGGTGCAAAAGACTTGCCAGTCCCAATGCATCTCAGCTCGCTGGCTGGTCGGTGGGAGACTTCAACTGGTCACGCAGGCGATCACTGATCGGCAACCCCAGGCTGCGCTGGCGCGGTGGTATCGGTGACATGAACCATTTTTTGTACAGCTTTTCGAACTCGCCTGATTTCATCATCGATGTCAACGTGGTGTCGACGAGCTTCTTGAACGCAGGATCACCCTTGCGCAGCATGCACGCATAGGCTTCGACCTGCAAAGGCTCACCGACGATGGCGAAGTTCTCCGGATTTTTTGCATTCAGCATCAGCCCGGCGAGCAGAATGTCATCCATCGCAAACGCCTGCGCGCGACCGGATTCAAGCAGCAAAAATCCATCGGCATGGTCTTTGGCGGGAACCACGCTCAGATTCAGATTTCTTGCCAGACTCAGCTTGCGCAACTGGCCAAACGTCGTCGTGCCGGTGGTGGTGGCAATCGCCTTGCCGGCCAGATCGCCAAGCTTTTGGATGCCCGTCGATTTTTTGACCAGCAGGCGCGAACTTGCATAAAAATAATTGACGGCAAACGCGACTTCTTTCGCGCGCGCCGCGTTGTTTGTGGTGGAGCCACACTCCAGATCAACGCTGCCATTGGCCACCAGTGGCACGCGATTTTGTGAGGTCACCGACTGATACTCGATACGCAAATCTTTTTTGCCGGTGGCCTGTCGCACCGCCTCCGCCACTTTGTTGGCAACCTCTACGCCAAAACCAATCGGCCTACCCGGACCTTCGAGGTAACTGAACGGCACCGAGGATTCACGATAGGCCAGCACGATACTGCCCCGCTCGGCGATCTTTCCAAGCGTATCGGCGTTCGCGCTCATCACGGGTAACAGCGCAACAAACAGGCAGCGCAGCAAAAACGAATTCATGTCAGAAGTTCTCCAGAGAGAGGGTGAGAGGGTTTTAATGACGCTCTTTAGTCGCCGGCTGCCTGACCCTCACGTCGCGGATCAGCGCCGCCTGTCAGGCCATCTTTGTCCAGCACAATGGCGTGTAAGCCACTGGGCATGGACTGGATGGTGACGCGATGGCCGCGCTGCCGCAAGTCTTGTTGCAGAGATTCAGCCGATGTCCCCCGTTCCAGCTCGGTTTCACGATTACGGCTGCCGATATTCGGCAAATTGATCGCCTGCTGCACATCTAAACGCCAGTCCAATACCCCTATCAGCGTCTTGGCAACGAAATTAATGATGGCGCTGCCACCAGGGGAGCCGGCCAGCATGAACAATCGCCCGTCCGTCATCACCACCGTCGGCGCCATCGCACTGCGAGGACGTTTGCCCGCCTCGACGCGGTTGGCGACGGGCCGACCCTCGCTGTCATTCGGCACCAGGGAAAAATCGGTCAGCTGATTGTTCAATAAAAATCCGCGCACGAAAATCTTGCTGCCGAATTCAGATTCAATTGTGCTGGTCATGGACACACCATGACCGCGACTATCCACCACCACGAGGTGCGTAGTCGATGGCAGATCGACGGCCTGGTCCTTGCCGCGTTGGGCCAGCATACGCACCGGATCACCGGGCAAGGCGCTGCCCATGCTGATGCGGCTGTCGATCTGTGCGCCGCGCCAGCGCAAATAGCGCGGATCGAGCAAGGCCTTCACCGGCACGCTGATGAAATCCGGGTCGGCGATGTAACGCTCGCGGTCGGCAAAGGCCAGCCGGCCCGCCTCCGAAAAATAGTGAACGGCCTCAGCCGACGTTGCTTGCATCTCATCGATGCGATGCTGCTCCAGCATACCGAGTATCTGCAGCACCGCCGTCCCGCCCGATGAAGGCGGCCCCATGCCACAGACGCGATACTGCAAGTGCCGGCCGCAGACCGCGGCTCTTTCTTTCGCGCGATAACGGGCGAGATCATTCACGCTCAGTTCGCCGGGTACGGTGTGGGCCTGAACGGCCGCAACGATATCGGCGGCAATCTCGCCTTCGTAAAAAACCTTCACACCTTCGGCGGCAACCCGTCTGAGCACGGCCGCATACGCCGGGTTTTTGAGAAGATAACCTACCGCCGCGGGCTGGCCGCCGGGGTAAAAATAATCACGCGCAGCATCTTGCGCAAACAGTCTGCGGTTGCGGGCGATTTGTGCGTGCAGACGCGGCGACACGGCAAAGCCCTGCTCGGCCAGCGTAATGGCGGACGTAAACAAACGCGGCCATGGGAGTTTTCCGTGACGGTGATGCACGAGTTCGAGCATGCGCAAGACGCCCGGAGTACCCACCGAGCGTCCGCTGTTGACCGCATCGGCAAACGACATAGCCCGGCCCTCGCGCAGGAACCAGTCAGGATGCGCCGACGCGGGTGCAGTTTCGCGACCATCGTAGCTGCGCACCGTCTGGCGCACGGCATCGTAATGCAAAAGGAAAGCGCCACCGCCAATGCCTGACGACTGCGGCTCGACCAGGCCCAGCACCAGCTGCATGGCAATCGCCGCATCGACCGCACTACCGCCTTCGCGCAGAATCTGCAGGCCAGTTTGCGTCGCCAGCGGATTGGCCGACACCGCCATGAAACGCTGCGCGTGCACCAGCGTCTTGGCCGTCTCCCCAGTGGCCGCTTCCGGCGCCGCGTCGGCCGACATGGGCTCGCGCGCTGGCGCCGTACTGTGCTGCACCAGCAAAATCAGTGCAAAACCCAGCGCTGCAAACCTGATGCGCGGGAAAAACGGGGCTGGAAAGTCGGACAAATCTGAGCTCATGCTATGCATCGAAAAAATTCCCAATGGCAATATGTACTGTATTATGTTGCATAAAGAGCATAACGCAGGGCCAGCGCTTTTCACGCTGGATTTTTCCCGGCTTGTGTCGATTCATTGAGCATTCCATCGGACTCGAACGAGAATGACCCATGGCTGAAGCCGAAGACCAAAAACCGGCCGAAGGCGCCCCGGCCGCGCCGGATGCCCCGCCGTTAGAACCCATTGTAAAAAAGAAGAAGATCGACGGCGACCACGCCGGCGCTCATGGCGGTGCATGGAAAATCGCGCTGGCTGACATGATGACGGCGATGATGGCCTTCTTTCTGCTGATGTGGCTGCTGGGTGCGACCACGGAGGATCAGCGCAAGAGTATTGCGGATTATTTCAAACCCACCTCGCACAGCAACGTGCAGATGAGTACCCTGTCCGGCCCGGGCGGGATTGGCGGTGGCAATTCGCTGATGGACCCGGATGGCATGCCCAACACCAGCAAGCGCACCAGTTTCATGGAGCGCGAGACGCCGAAATCGGAGGGTGGACAGTCGAAGGACAGCGGCACCTCCAAAGACGATCAAAACGACAAAAACCCCAGCGAACTGTCGGAAGAGGAGCGACAGAGAATCGCTGCGGAGGCAGACAAGAAGAATTTCGACAAGCTCGAGCAGGAAGTCAGGGAAAAGATGCTGCAAAATCCGCAGCTCGACAAGATCAAGGATCAGGTCAAATTCATTCGCGAGAAAGAGGGTTTGCGTATCGAAGTGATCGACAAGGCAGACTTCTCGATGTTTTCTTTGGGGACAGCACGCATGCAAGGCCGTGCTGAAACCTTGATTCAGGAAGTGGCGAAATCGCTGATCGGCATGCCCAACAAGGTTGCGGTGCGCGGCCATACCGACAGCCTTGCCTATGATGACGGCGTGCGTAGCAACTGGTCGCTGTCGGGTCAGCGCGCCGAAAGTACGCGACGCATCATGGCCAGTGTGGGTTTGCCCTCCTCGCAGTTTGCCAAGATCGAGGGGGTTGCGGATTCAGCGCCGTATATTCCCGAGAATCCAGCTGACCCGCGCAACCGACGCATCAGCATCACGGTGCTGTTTCAGGATCCGGCGCCCGCTCCTCAAAACCGGGGTGAGTAAATGAACGTTCGCATGCATTCTCCGGCAGAACACTATCGCTGGCTGGCGATGGCGGGACTGAGTCTGATACTCCAGGTGACCTTTGCGCAGAATGCGCCCGCGCCCGGTACCAATGCGACCAACGCGGCAAACACCACCAACCCAACTGCGGCGATACCCGCGGCCCGACCTGCCACCGGCAATGCAACGGCACCCGCTCAGGGCAAACCGAATACTGCGGCACCGCAGCCAGCGACCGCCGCGCCCAAAACCGCCGAACCGCCGAAAGCACCGCCCGCTGCGGCGAGCAAACCGGTGGATGCAAAATCAGCAGCAACACCATCACCCACACCACCTGCAGCGGCTGCCCAGGAAAAGCCGGCTGATGCTGCGTCCGATACGATGCCTGAAGCGACGCCAAAGAAAAAAGCCGGCGCAGAACCCCCGCCATGCATCGTGGCGGATTTCAGGGCGATTGGTGTTGACACGCAAGACGTGGAAAAGCGCCGCGCGCGCGCGCTGAATTGGGTCGCCCGACGCGGAAAGCAGTGCACCGCGCAGCAATTGCTGGTAATGCGCAATAACCGCTCTCAGTGGCTAGGGACAGGTGATTCAGGGGCTGTGGCTGCCTCGATCGATGCACTGCTGGAGGCATTTGCGGCGACCAACCCGGACATTGCGCTGCTGCTTTACGGTACGCCACCACCACCGCCACCACCGGACCCCAAGGACAAGAAGGCGGCGGCAAAATAATGCAAGGCCGCCTGTCTTGGCGGCCTATGATGGCAAACGGAGAAGCGGGTTTGTGGCCCGTTTTTTTCCGGCAGCTTAGCCGTCGCGGCCCATCATCAGAAATGAAGGAATGACCGCCTTGATCCGGCCAGGCTTGATGCGCGCACTGTCGTTGGCGGCAGAGCGCACCGACGGATTTTGCGAGGAATTGCGCACGGCACGAAAGCGGTCAAGGATGGAACCGCTGACCTTTTGCGTGAGTGTATGGGGGCGGGTGTTCAGCTTCAGATCCGCCTCAATTTCACCCAGCTGCTCAATGGAACGACCGAATTCGATGAAATTCTCGCGAATTTCCTTGTTCGTCGTCATGACAAAAAACTCGGTGCCGAAAAAATCATTCGCGCTCGTGCTGTACATGACGGGCGGCGAGAGAAAGAAACCTGCGTTGAAGGACTTGGAGAAAATGCTTTCGTAGGTCTGCAGGTTATCAACGCGGCTGGGTACGATGACTAGTTTGGGCGGATTACGCAGACGGGAGTTGAAGACGAACGAAAAGCGGTTCACGAATTCCAGTGTGCTGTCGAGCTCGACCCGCGACAGGGAGCTGGGCACCAACACGAGATCAAATTCAAACAGAAAATCCGGCGGCAGCACATCAGTCCAGGTCAGGTCGGTAATCACCACTTCCATGGTGTCGACACATTTACGCATCGCCTCTTTGGCTTTTAATAAGGCAATACCTGAGCCTTTGGCGTTGGGCAAATCCACGGTCATGCAATCAATGCCAATCGGATAAGCTTTTCTGACCCATTTTCCGGCGGTCGCCTGATGGTCAAAATCAATCAGCCCCGTTTTTTTGCCCGAGATATAAGCAAAATACGCTGCCAGATTTGCAGATACGGTGCTTTTGCCAACCCCACCCTTTTGGCTGGTGATAAGGATCTTGAGTGCGTTGCTCATGGTATTCCTTTTAATTCGGCCGCAAGCCGTTGATTTTTTTGGTAAATTATAATTTAACGTTGCTTGAGGGGAAGTTTTGCCATATTATCACGTCGGAGTATAGATCAGCTTTTTCCCGCAATACAAGATTATTTTGCATGAAGGATATTTACCATGGGAAAGTCATCGGCAAAACCGACTATGAAACGCTTTGAGCCTGAAACCGGCTGGTCTGACGCTGGCGGCCAGGTTATCCCGATTAATGAGCACATTAAACCCGACGATCAATCCGCAGATAAACTCAAAAATACTTCGGAGCCCTTATCTGCAGAAGCTCTGGTTAATCTGGGCGAGTCAATGCAGGATGTATTCGACAGCCTGAAAATCAATGATCCGCGCCTGCAGGCCTGGACCCAAGTGCATGCGGCGATACGCTTAATCAGCGGCAAAATTCAGGAACAAAAAACGCTGGAAGCGCGCATTGAAGACCTGGCCTCGGAAATCGAAGGCGTGCGCAGCCTGGCCTCCGAACTGGTCGCCAATGCGTACCGTGGCGAGCAGGAAGTGCATGAAACCTCCAAATTACGCATGCAGATCGCCGAGTCCCTGCATGACAAACTGGTTTCCACATTTAAAGGCTGATCGGCATTCATGCAATTCCGACACCGTACTGCCGCGTTGTTACTGTTGCTGAACTGGGGTCTGTTTTTTGCAGTGTCCGCATGGACCAGCAAATTACAAAGTAACGTCCTTTGGTGGCTACAGCTGAACTGGTCGGGCTGGATGAGTGACCTGGGCAGTATTGCTCATCTCCATACGCTGCCCGGCGGCAGCGTGTGGATATTGTGGCTGATGCTCAGCGTCGGGCTCAGTGCAATTTACTTGTACATGAAGTCGCCCGCGGAGGTCATCAAATCCGTCGAGCCTCCGGCGCGAAAACAGCTTGTTGCCAATGGCGACCTGATGGAGTCGCGCCCGGATCTGAAAGAAAAAATCCACCGACTGCACGAATCGCTCGACAAAATCTAAAGGTAAGGGCAAGACTCCTGCTCTGCTCACCGTCGCGACGTTCCTTCCATGCTGCCCTGGCGCCAGTTTCGTCGCTGGTTTCCGCCTCTCTTTTCGCTCGTTACGGCTGCAGCATCTGCACGCGCCGGCCATTGAGCGGCTGCACTGGTCGCGCGTTCATTTTGTAGAGCTTCTTGAAGGCGGCCAGCTGAGCGTAGGAAATTTCGATGGGTGTGCGCATGACCTGCCACTTCACGTCTTCAGTACAGGGCGGCGTCGTCAGTGAGCCAGTGTACGCAAAATAAGTAGGATCAGCCGGAATCAGATCGGCAGGATTGAATTCCTTGAGCTCGAAGGTGAGTCCCTTCTTTTTGGGCAGATTGTCGAACACCGGTTTCAGCGTCGCGTTTTCCTTGCCCAGCTTGAACAGCACGCCAACAACGGCCAGCTTGGAATCACCAGCACGATGCACGAAATGCGCGACCATGTGCTGCGCCATGCTGTCTATTTTTTCTTCGCTGGGTGTGTGGAAATGGAATTGAACCAGCTTGTATTCCATCCCATCAAAGCGCGCCGATCCGGAATTCGGCAAATTGACCTGAATGGTATGACCATTATTGACGATTTCAGCGGGACCGGGCAGCCAGGTAAACGCAATCGGCTTGAGCCCACCCTTCTCCGCATCCCGGGTTTCGATATTGATCGGCGACTGACGCTTACCCATCCCGCAAGTTTTGAATGCCGAGTCAACACTGGCCCACTTCGACGGACCGGCCTCACCCTCATATTCCCAATGCGGCGCAGGACCCGCCGCCAGCGCGGGGGCGGCAAACACTAACGTAAAAAACAGGCTTAACAACAGTCTGACGGACTTGTAATTCATGAGCATCCTCTGGCAATCGAACAACGGGTTTCCCAATGGATAGGGATTTTACCGTCTCATAACAATCGGCAAGAGCGCCCGAAACTTGAACCGCCAGCCGGTCTTATGCCGCTACCCATCCGGCCTGCAGCCAGTGCGCATAACCCGGCAGGAAAGGCCAGGCGATCAGCTGGCTGGTGGTCCCCGGCGGGAAAACGCCCGAGGTCACGTGATCCATCCACTCGCCGTGCCCGCCGAGCTGTCCCAGCAGAAGGCGGTGCATCGATGTGTCGCGCAGTCCATCCACCACCAGCCCCTGTGCGTCATTGCGGGCGTGATAAAGCGAAACAGGCGGTGGCGCCGCACGCGCAGGATCGACCGGGCCGGAGTACAGGTCATGCACGCTGCCCCAGTCGCGTCCCCTGAGACGCGCGGCGATCTGCTGGAGTTCTGATTCGGCGACTTCCATATCGCGCACACGGTAGAGATGCTGACCAAGGACGTTATCGAAAAAAATACTCGCCTCAGGGGATGCCTCGAGCAGGCGCTCCAGATCTCTGAGTCCATCCGTTTGAAAAAACCGAAGATCCACATCTGCCGCGCGTAGTGCGCGTCCGTGATTCAGGCGAAACAGCCAGGCAGCATGGGGGTCGATGTCGATCAGATCGATTTGGCGGAAACGCTGTAGCCAGGCAGAGGACATCATCCAGCCCGCACTGCCGCCAATCAAAAGCAAATGCGACGACGCCGGGCGAGTGCTGGCCAGCCAGTCGGCGATCAGCGCGGAAGTCGGCTGCCAGCGGCGGCGCTGCCAGAAAGCGCGAACATGCCAGCGCAAGCCGCCGGTGGTGTCACGATCGGCAGACAAGATCGAGAATCGTCTGCATTGGGGAGTCCGGCAGAACCTGATCCCATCCGGGCAGGGAACCCATATGACTGATCTGTTTACCGCCCAGCATGGCGCCTGAGAAAAAAGCCATATGAATCGCACGTGCCAGCCGGGCTTTGCACTGCAGCTGCAGCAGTGAACGCGTGGACCGGAAAATGTGACCTTTCTGATCCATCTCCGGATTACGGTAATTCATGACGCTCCAGACCTCGCGCTGATCACCCTTGATCTGCAGGGTGCTGCGATCGATAAAAAACTCACCCCGATCAAAGCGGCCCACGCTGGTCCACTCGGCCTGCGCCACACTGGACAGCGTAAACAAGGTAAACAACACCAGCGAACGCATCATTGGGTACCTCAGATTTCTGACAAAGCAGAACCTCATTTCGGTGCCAGCCCGGTGGCTGCACCCAGCACTGCGCCCGTGGCGACACTGCCAGCGATCTCACCGGCACTTTCACCGCGGCCGCCGCAACGCGTGACCATATTGGAGGCATCGATACGGTCCACCGCATCCAACCCGACATTGGCCGCAAGCACCGGCAACAGCAAACCGCCGCTTAACACCAACAGGACTGGTGTGGCGACCATGGTCACGGATTTGACATCGCGATGCACCGTGCCGCCCGCAATGCTGCTCTGGCAGCCTTGACTATGATATTGGGGATTATTGGGATCGACACGCAACGCCGCCAGCTCGGACTGGCTGGCACAGCCGGCCAGGCTGACCATCAACGCAAGGGACAAAATTTTGAGCGAAAAAGGCGTGTTCATCGAAGACACATCCATGGCTGGGTGCTAAATGCCCCGGAATCTAGCAATATTCAGAATTATTGTAAATAAGAAACTTTTGCCGCGGGAGAGACGCTACCCCATAGGGCAACGCATTCCTCCTCAGTACGTACCCACGATCACCAGAAGATCAGCCACAGCGCGCCGAGAATGGCGACCCATTTAGACACGTAGTACAGACTGCGATAACTGGCTTTGAGTTTTTTGCCCTGAACACGCAGATGGTAGGCAAAGCTGAAGAATTGGTTCAGCCAGCCGACAGATTCCCCTTCAACGTTTTGCGAGGAGGCCGTGGCCATCACATATTTGGCAAACAGACGATTGAACCAGCGCGCGGGCGCAGTCCACAGCGGACGTTCGATATCGCAAAAAAGCACCACGCGTTGCTGGTCGGTGGTGTTGGCCGCATGGTGAATGAAAGTTTCGTCGAACATCACCGCCTCGCCATCGCGCCAGTGATACGGCTGACCATCGACGTCGATAAAGCAACCGGGGTCATTGGGCGTGACCAGTCCGAGGTGATAACGGAGCGATCCGGCATAAGGATCGCGATGACGGACCAGTGTTGCACCCGGCGGCAGCGAGGCAAACATCGCTGCTTTGATACTGGGTATCTGCCTGAGCAATGCCAGCGTTTTGGGGCAACTCTCCATCGCCGAGGGCAGGTCCCGGCCGTACCAATTCAGGTAAAACCGCTTCCAGCCTGTGCGAAAAAAAGAATTGAAACCGATATCGTTGTAGCCTGATGCCGCGCGTATCTGCCCGCCCTCGGCAAGCGCCATCGCTTCATCGCGAATGATTTGCCAGTTGGCCTGCAACGGGGCGAGTTCCGGAAATTCGTGCGGATCGATGTACGCTGAACGACGGGTGCGCGAGAACAGGTACATCACGGCATTGACCGGTGCGAGGAGTACCGTGAAATCCGTCAGCGCGCGGACCAGGCCGAACCGGACCGTGCCACGGAAATGCACATACAACGCCGAGGCGATGAATACGGCCAGCACCCAGTGCCGGGTCTCGATCATTCCCAGATTCATTCGGTACCTCTGAAACCATGAAGCCTTGATTTTAAACAATGCCGGGGCTTCGCGTAAAATTTCGGCGACTCCACTCCCCCCGACTTGCCATGGCCTTGAGCGCCTCTGCCATCAGCCTGCTGCTGATCGCCGCCTATTTCATCTTCCTGCTAGCCAGTCTGCTGCGACGGGGTCAAGTCATTTCGGGGCCCTGGCTTTTTTTGTTACGCAGCTTTTTCCCCAACTGGCGCTTCTATCATGGCCTCGGCGTCCAGCCGCGCCTGTTCATCCGTGTGCCGGATGTTTCGGGCCAGTGGCTACCGTGGACGATGTTTATGCCAAGGGCTGCGTTTCATGTCGGCGACCTGTTTCACAACCCGCACAACAACCTGGCACTGGCCCATCAGAATCTGGTCGATCATCTGAGCGCCGATATTCAGGCGATGTCAGACGATGAGGATGTGCGAGAGCTGGTGACCTATCAACTGGTGGACCGCCTCGCACGCTCGGTTGTTGGCATCGATGCGCAGCAATATCAGTTCCAGCTGCGGCTAGTGCCGGCGTATGCGCTGCCCGATGAGGACATGGTGGTACTGACCTCGCCGGTGCAGACCGCATCACCTTCGACGGATGACATCCCGACGATGACATCGCGCCCATGACACGCAGCTTATGACTCTAAGCCTCTACGCCGCCGTGCGCACGTTTGAATGTCTGTGCGCGATCAGCTTGCTGATACAGACATTGGAATTTTTACGCCTGCGTACTGCGACGGGTACCAATAGCGTTTGGTCCTGGCCGGTGCAGCGCGGCGACGTCGCCCATGCGCCCGCATGGCTGCGCAAACTATTCGATGTTCTGTATCGCGATCGCATTCATCATCTGCATTTGCTGCTGCGCGCCGGTGCTGCAGCCAGTCTTTTTGCCGGCAGCAGTCTGGCGAGTGCGGTGCTGCTGTTCATCAGCACGGTCGTGATCCTGATTCGCTGGCGTGGCGCTTTCAATGGCGGCAGTGATTTCATGACCATTGTGGCGCTCACCGGTTTACTGGTGGCACAGCTGGCAGCGCCTGTGGTGGGACCGGTGCTCGCCTGGAAAGCCGGGCTCTGGTACATCACCATTCATGCGATGACGTCGTATTTCATCTCCGGTGCAATCAAAATGTTTTCAGCGGACTGGCGAAATGGCCGCGCGCTGAGTTTTTTTCTGGATGGTGGTTTGTACGGCCCACTCGGCGAGCGCAGTCTGTTTCGCAAACCTGCGGTGGCCAAGAGCTGCGCCTGGGCGTTCATTCTGTGGGAATGCTGCTTCCCGCTGACGATGGCCGGACCCGAATGGGCTTTGGCTGGCTGCGGTATCGCTGCCGTCTTTCACTTTCTGGTGTTCCGCTTTTTCGGATTGAACCGCTTTTTCTGGGCGTGGATCGTCAGCTTTCCCGCCATCGTGTATTGCTCGGCGCAGTGGTGAGGGAACTTCAGTGCCGGGATTTACCGATCAAAGGCGTACCCCTTACCAGCAACGCGAGTCGACGTCCTGCTCTGAGTACTGGATAAAACCACCGGGATAAACACGCTGAAGAAAAAACCAAGCGATTGCAGCGATTGAACCAACCAGCGGGCGTGCTGCACAGTGCGAGCACCTGCATCGCATCAGCGCCGGCATGCACCACACCCGACATCACCACCAGCATGCCCTGATCTAGATCGTAACCCTGTTGCTGATACTGCGCGATGCGGGGATCAGCTTCACGCGCACTCAGCAATTCGACCGGGCCGATAGCCTGACGCAGCCGCAGCAGCCGGACATAGGCGCGACAGAACGGACAGGCACCGTCGTAAATGATCAGGGTCACCTAGGTTTCCAGCTCCGGCACGGGATCCTCGATCTCCTCCTCTGCCGGACCGCCGCCGGTGCTGTGTATAGTCTGGCCAGTCAGGAAGCCGCGGATTTGCTGGTCCATATTTTGCAGTGCGGTGTCGAGCAACACGGCATTGCTGACCTTGCCATTGACCTTGAGAACGCCATTGGCAAACTCATAGGATGCACGAATACCGTCCGGCGTCGCGGTCGCAAACCCCAGAGAGATCAGCGTGTTTTTCTGCTGCGCCTTGATGTCTTTGCCAGTCAGTGTGAGTTCTCCCTGCGAGGTCAGCACCGGTATCAGTGAAAACTCATCACCCTGGCTCTTGGCGAGCGTCACGATCCACTTGCCATCCAGCTCACCGCCATCAACCAACCCTGAAATTTTGCTGATGCCAACCGAGAATCCTTCGAACAGCAGCGTACGCAAACCGGTTTGCAGCTTGTCCTTTTCCTGTTGGGTTAGATTCTGAAAATTGCAACTGGTCTGCGCAAGCTCGAGCAGATTTTCGGTGCTCGCCCCATGAAGACCATGGAGTCCGAAGTCGAGCTTCAAATTTTTGAATTGTTTACCGCCCGCATCCAGCGATTTCAAACCTGGCGTTACATCGATATCAATGCGATTGGCATTTTCCCGCATGAGCGTCACCAGACTCATGCCATCGGCAGTGAAATCTGCCGTGCCGAGCTTGTCAATGGTGAACGCCACCTTGCCCAAGCCGCGACGCACACTGGTGAGATCGATTTCCATACCCAGACCATCCAGTGCCAGCGCCGAACCATCACCGCGTGCAGCGATTTTTCCGGTGCGCCAGTCCAGCTTCAGCGTGTCTTTTCCGACAGTGACTGACCCGACTGAGGGCGACACCGTCATACGTGTGCCCTTGCTGGCCCACTGAATTTCGGGCAGTTTCATATCCGACTGCACATCGCCCGTCAGCCCGACTTTACCCCGCCCCTCCAGCTTTGCCTGTCCGGCAAACACGCGCTCGAAGGTCTCGCGCTCTTTGCCCAAAGGCTCCACCGACCACTCGATATGCATCAGCGCCAGAGGAAATACCGAATGCTTCAGCTGATAAGTGACACGGGCTGTCAGCCATTCCGGTTCAGACATCGCACCACATTCATCCACCAGCGCCAGATCGGCATAGCCGTGCGACGCGAGCATGCCACGCTGATGGTTCAGATTGCGCAAGCGATAGCTGGTCGACTTGCCGGAAGCAGCCACCAGTTCATGCAGGCGGGATTCGGCGCGTTTACCTGCGTAGACGTTGATACCGAACCAAAGCAACGCGAAAGTGGCCACGATCGCCGCAGCGATCTTGAGATGACGAGAATTTGAATTCATGGATGGGGTAGTCACAGCCGGGGATGACATCACCGCCGGCCCGCGAGTGGAGGGTTACGGGTCAGGACGGAATACTAACGCAAGGCGGGCCTTCTCCACAAATCAAGCCCGCCGCGATCAGGGATGAGACCTCGCAAACACCGGTACGTGAGCTACCTCGGCAGCCAACGCTGGAGCCGACCACCAGATCAACTCCAATACCGGCTTCTTCGAGCACTTTCATGATGCCGATGTGTGCATAGCCTCGTGGTCCCGCCAGCCTTTGCTGGCTCGTTACGGGCTTGCGATGCTGGCACTGATGCTGCCCACCCTACTCGCGCTCAGTCTTGATGAGCGGCTGATCCACGAGGTGCCGGTCTGGATCAAGCCGCTTAAGTTCATGGCATCTACGACACTTTTTGCCTTCACGACCGCATGGTTCCTACCGCTCTTGCCCGAAACGATCAGGCAATCGCGTTCAATGAAATGGATGGTCTGGACTCTGATAGTCACATCAGCATTTGAAGTGGGCTACATCAGCTTTCAAGCGGGGATGGGTTCAGCCTCTCACTACAACATCGCGGACACCTTACACGCAGCGATGTACGGCTTGATGGCAATGGCAGCAATTCTGCTGACGGCCACGCAAGCCTGGCTGGGCTGGCAAATTTATCGCACCACCCGAACCTCACCACAGTCGGTTTTCGTCTTTGCGGTCATCGCCGGCCTGATGCTGACTTTTATTCTCTCCGTGATCAGTGGCTTCGCCCTGGGTGGCAAGCAAGCGCCTGCAGGCGAGGGATGGGCGTTTCTGGGATGGCATATGCAAGGCGGCGATGGAAGACCGGCGCATTTTTTGGCGGTGCACGCCCAGCAATTAATACCGCTGATGGGTTATCTTGCGCACCGGCGGCTGACACAAGCGCCAGTCCGGGGTTTCGTTGTTGGCATCGTGATGTATCTGTGCCTCTGGGTATTGTTGTTTCTGCGGGGTCTGGAGGTTCTGTAAGCCGAGGGAGGCGTCAATGCCGGAACTGCTTCAACGTCTTGCGACCCCAAGCAAACTATAATCCCGGCAACCAACTGTTTCAGAGCAATCTGCACATTCTGACCAAGACAATCAAGAGCACGAAATGAATGACACCCTGAAACGTACGAACCGATCCTGCCCCATGTGCGACCACCCAGGCGGCATCGATCACGCCGACTCACGTGACAATGGCTGGCATCTGAAAACCTGTGCGCAATGCGACTTCGTGTATCTGCAAGATCCGCCGGATTACGCCGCTTTCGTTCATGATTTCGCCTGGGAAAACACGTTTGCCGTCGAAGCGGAACGACGCAAATCGTCAGAACCCGTTCTCAATGCCTGGAGCCGCTTTACCAAGTTCATACGGCATCGAATTTTCAAACGAAACAAGCAAATCCGGCTGATCAGAGATTTCATCGGATCCGGTCGTGTGCTGGATGTGGGCTGTGGTGGAGGCGTACAAAACGCTCACTGGATCGACAAGCAGTACGAACCATGGGGCGTGGAGATCTCGGCAGGCTTAGCTAAGGTCGCCAGCGAATTTTTTGCACGCCATGGCGGTCAGTGCCTGCAAAACGATGCAGTCAGTGCGATGTCGGGCATGCCCGACAATTTTTTCGACGGCATTCTAATGATGTCCTATCTTGAGCATGAGCTCAATCCGAGCGGCGTTTGCAAGTCAGCTTTCGGCTGCCTGAAGCAAGGCGGCCATTTGATTATCAAAGTGCCCAACCACGCTTGCTGGAACCGTTATGTACGCGGAGAGAAATGGTGCGGCTACCGCTTCCCTGACCATGTGAATTACTTCACACCTGCGTCACTGTCCAAGCTACTGAAAGACACCGGGTTTTCTATTGTCAAATTTGGCTGGAATGATCGCTTCCCCACCAGCGACAATATGTGGCTGATTGCACAAAAGCCGAAGGCTGCTTAGGACTTGTCTTATCAAGCGCCTATACCGTCGGATTCTTTATGCTTGCCAGACCGCCGTTTACGAACCACCCAGCAAGCCTGATTTAGCCATCAATCCGGCAACCGGTACCGACAGGCGAATCATCACCGCACGCAACTCGGCCGCACCGACGGTTGCCAGCCGGAGTTCATACTCGGTATACCGAAACATGTCGCGCGCAACACTTTGTGAATCTGCTTCAGGATCCAGCAACAGGTTGGCCTTGATTGATCGCAGCCGCGCATAGCTTCGCAGTGACACGCCTTGCGGTCTGCTGAAAATCAGCTGGTCAAGCACTTGCAAATTTTCAAGCGACTGGCTGCGCTGATGACCTGTTACTCGCGGCGCTTGCTCACGTTTGAGTAGACGCTGCAGGTGTTCTTCATAGAGATCATCCAGCGCTCGGTTAATTTTTATTTTCAGGTGCAGCATACTGCCAAGAAAAGCTAACAAAACAAAAATGGCTGATACGCCCAGTGCGACAAAATCAGATATCTCGCCACCAGCAAACAAGATATAACCAAAAGTCGCCGCTGCATAAAGCAAGATCACCAAAGCATTCTCAACACCGGCCACCAGCAAAGGCAAATTTTTTGAGGTAATCAGCAGAGATTCGAGATGATTTCGAACATAATTCTCATTAAAAAAATCAAAGTTGAGCTTGAGGGTCAGCAGCACATGCACCCACAAAACACCTGTAGCTATCCACTCGATTAACCATACCGTCATCAGCAGCCAGCCCGAGCGACCCATACTGGAAAATTCTTCCAGTACCATCTCGTAACCTTCAATACCGTCCATGACCAGAAAAGGCAGTACCGCCACTGTAGCAATGAGAAACTTCCTGAAAACATAATTTAGGTAAGCCCTGGAACCGGCTGGCGATAACTTCTTTTCAGTGTCACAACTGGAAAGCGCCACCCGATAAATACACACCGCGAGATACCCGCAGAGAATATGCGCAGGTAGCCAGACGATCTGATAAAGCCAGCTATCGTTTCGCAGGAAGGCAGAGGCGTCAGGAGCTAGCAGGTAACCCGCGACCCAAAAACCGGAAGAGAGAAGAAAACTGAAACCGGTAACAGCTTTTATACGCGGCGCTCTGATCATTATATTTTTATTAAAAGTTTAATCGTTCACCCGATACCAGCAGAGGAAGCGCTGATTAAACAAAACCAGCCCCCAACAAACGCAGGTTTATGGAGCCGCTCGCCAAGCCTGCGCCCAATTGGGATGAATATTAAACTGATTTTCGCCACGCCAGAATACGGCTGATGATGGCACGCCCGGCTTTTTTATCTCACCGGCCGAATATGGTTCCGGATCATCGCCAGTCCGACCACCGTCACAATCATCGATCCGCCCAGCAGATTCAGATAAGCGGTGGCACCGCCCGCGGTAATCATGGCGGCACCGACGAAGGAACTGAGGATCGCGCCCATGCGTCCGAATGCCAGCGCACCCGCAGCACCAGTCACGCGGATTGATGTGGGATACATGTGCGCGCACAGCGCATACAGCGCACATTGCAGCGCAGTGATGAACAAACCATGCAAGCCCAGACCCAGCAGAAAAATCTGCGTGTCGGCGGTCACGCTGACGGCATTTAAAGCCAGCGCCGTGATCGACGACATCGCGGCCCAGATGATCATCGGCCAGCGTGATCCGAAGCGGGTCATCGCCAGCGCGCAAAGAATGGCACCAATGACACCACCGAAGTTGTAAGCAGTCAGACCCATGCCGGCCAGTGCGGGCGACAAACCTTCGGTGGTGAGCATGGTCGGCAGCCAGCTGAATGCACTGTAGATCGACAGCAGCGTCATGAAGAAGGCGAGCCAAAGCCACACGGTATCCCTCGCGCGACCCTCACTGAACAAAGCGCCGATACTGCCCCGCTTTGCCGAATCATCCCTGCCGTCGGTAAAGCTCACGGCCTGCGCCACATCATGCGTCATACGCGTCATCAGCGAGCGCAGCTCATCCCAACGCGACGACTGGCGCGCAAGATATTTCGGCGACTCTTTGAGCAGGAAAATCAGAATCAGCGCATAGACCATCGGCATTGAGCCGCCGATGAAAAAGAAAGTCCGCCAGCCATGGACGGGTAACACCTGCCCCGCCACCAGCCCTGCGAGCATGCCGCCGAGCGGATAGCAAACAATCGCTGTGGTAACGGCAATCGTGCGCACGCGTCCGGGGGTGAATTCGGCAATGATCGTGGTCGCAGCCGGCAAAGCCGCGCCGATACCGAGTCCGGCCACAAAGCGAATCATGGCAATCGAGCTCACATCGGTCGCATGGCCGATCATGAACGTCGCTGCGCCGAACAAGAACACGCTACCAATCAGAACTGGCTTGCGGCCAATCCGGTCGGCGATGATGCCCGAGATCAGGCTGCCGATCGCCATGCCGACCAGACCGCTGGCCACCGCCATGGAAAAGACCGAGCGGGTCACGCCCCACTCCAGCATGATCGACGGTATCGCATAGCCGATCATCTGGCCGTCGAAACCGTCGAGAACTACGGCCAGTGCAGTTAACAGGTACATCGCTTTCTGAAGGGGCGTGAACTTTCCTTCATCGATGGCATGCATCACGTCATAGCTGGCGTTCGATGCGGGGGGGGTCGCCTCAGTCATGTCTTCTCCAACCGCCGGCTCGTGATCCGGCTTTCATCTGTTGATTGTTATGGCGGTTAATCCAACCCCGGCATCCCCGGCAGACGGACGAGCTCACGATACCACAGGTTTTCTAATTTACAACTACAGGTGTCATGATTGCTAGAAAGATAATAAATATTCGCTAAGGCGACTGACGATATTGGAAAAAATTAAATTAAGTCATTGATTTGAAATGATTAAATATCCACCCCTTACTTGAGTCGCATTTTTTATCTACCTGTTACCCGATTTTTTTGATACGTATATTATATTTTTGGGCAATTCTGAGTATCATTTAATATCTTCCTTGCACTGCTGCCGGAAACTCGGCCGGGCCGGGTAATTTTGCAGATAATGGAAAACAAACCCGCATGAGTAACACCCCCCTACCCAACCATCGCGTGGTTGCCATCGTCGGTGCTGGCGCCATGGGCTCGGGCATTGCGCAAGTGGCGGCAGCGGCCGGCCATCCGGTCAAGCTGCTGGATGCGCGCGACGGTGCAGCTGCAAAAGCCATCGACGGGATTCGCGTGCAGTTCACCAAGCTCGTCGACAAAGGTCGCATGACCGCGGAGGCAGCGCAAGCTGCCGGTGATCGCTTGTCGGCCGTGTCGCAACTGCAGGCACTGGCAGATGCCGGATTGGTCGTTGAGGCCATCGTCGAGAATCTGGAATCAAAGCAGAAGCTGTTTGCCGATCTCGAAGCGCTGGTCGCCGACGATTGCATCCTTGCGACCAACACCTCATCAATCTCGGTTACCGCAATCGGCGCCGCGCTGCGTTTGCCCGGACGACTCGCCGGCCTGCATTTCTTCAATCCTGCGCCGCTGATGGCGCTGGTTGAAATCATTAATGGCCTAGCAACCGAAAATTCGGTGGCCGACACCTTGTTCGCCACCGCAAAAGCCTGGGGCAAGACACCGGTGCAGGCGCGCTCGACACCCGGCTTCATCGTCAACCGCGTCGCGCGACCTTACTACGCCGAGGCACTGCGGCTGGTACAGGAAGGTGCTGCAGATTACGCGACCATCGACGCGGTGATGCGCGAGGCCGGCGGATTTCGGATGGGGCCATTCGAGCTGATGGACATGATCGGTCATGACGTCAATTTCGCGGTCACCCGTTCAGTCTGGTCCGCGTTTTATCATGACCCGCGCTTTTTGCCGTCGCTGATTCAGCAGGAACTGGTCGAGGCGGGTTTCCTCGGGCGCAAAAGCGGTCGTGGCTTTTACGATTACCGTGATGGTGCGGAACGCGCATTGCCGCAGACTGAAACCCCTCGCACGCTGGCCGCTGCGATCACGATATGCGGTAACTCTGTTGCTGCCACTGCGCTGGCCGCACGGCTTACCAAAGCGGATATTCAATTCAAACATAACAACCACACCAACGATGGTCGCATCGCCGAGGTCGGTAATGCCGTGCTGTTCGTGTCCGACGGACGCAGCGCCACCGAGCACGCTGCCTCGTCCGGTATTGCAAACACAGTGGTGATGGATCTGGCTATCGACTACACCAGCACCCCACGCATGGCGATCGCCTGCGCGGCTCAGTGCGCCGCAAGTGCGATGGATGAAGCAATTGCGTTGCTGCAGGCCGCGGGCATGCTGGTGTCCCGGTTCGCTGATGTGCCGGGTCTGGCCGTCATGCGCACGGTGGCGATGCTGGCCAATGAAGCCGCGGATGCCGTCAATCAGGGCGTCTGCTCCGCCGAAGGCGCGGATGCGGCGATGAAACTGGGCGTCAATTACCCGTGCGGCCCGCTCGCCTGGGCTGACCATGTCGGCGTCAGCATGATCCGCGATACGCTTCTGAATCTGGGTCGTTTTTACGGCGAAGACCGTTACCGCGTCTCGCCGCTGATTCATCAGGCTGTGCACGCACAAAGGAAACTCCATGGCTGATCCGACACACCTGCCGACGGATCCTGACGATCTTGCTGCAGCAACTGCAAGCGCCATGTGGGCGCGTGACCGTACCGCGCAGGCGCTGGGTATGATGGTCGTGTCCATCCGCGCCGGACATGCCACCCTGAGCATGCCGGTGCGCGAGGATATGGTGAACGGCCATCACATCTGCCATGGCGGCATGATCTTTACGCTGGCCGATACGGCGTTCGCCTATGCGTGCAACAGCTACAACCAGAACACCGTGGCCTCGGCCTGCCAGATTGATTTCATCGCACCCGCGCACGAAGGCGAAACACTGGAAGCAGAAGCCACTGAGCGCTCGGCCACCGGCCGCACTGGCGTGTATGACGTGACGGTCAGAGCGAGTGAAGGAAAAATCATCGCACTGTTTCGCGGCAAGAGCCACCGTATCGGCGGTGAAGTCATCACCGCATCAACGTCAACCTGACATAGCCTCATCAGACGAGATGTTTTTGCATGATATCGTCAGACGCCATCAGGCAGCATGTAGCGAAGCGTCATGAAAAAATTAACCAATACATCGTGATCTGAAAGCGGTCTGAATTCACCGATGCAGCCAAGGCTCGCAGAAGCCCGCAACAAAGATTAGGTAAGGAGACACCATCATGTCCGTCAAACCCAGCGATCGCAACGATCTGGATCCGATTGAACTTGCCAGTCGCGACGAAATCGAAGCACTGCAACTGCAGAGGCTGCGCTGGAGCATTGGGCATGCCTACGACAACGTGCCCGCCTTCAGAAAAAAATGCGATGAGAAAGGCGTGCATCCCGAAGATCTCAAAACACTGAAGGATCTCGGCAAGTTTCCTTTCATGACCAAAACCGACATGCGCGAGCATTATCCGTTCGGCTTGTTTGCGGTACCGCGCGAGAAGCTCGCGAGGCTGCATGCCTCATCGGGCACGACCGGCAAACCGGTCGTTGTCGGCTACACGCAAAACGATCTCGATCATTGGGCACAGGTAGTCGCGCGATCGCTGCGCGCCGCTGGCCTGCGCGCGGGCGAGATGGTGCATAACGCCTATGGCTACGGCATGTTCACGGGTGGCCTGGGCGCGCATTACGGCATTGAGCGCGCCGGCTGCTGCGTGGTGCCGATGTCCGGCGGACAAACGGAAAAACAAGTGCAGCAGATCGTCGACTTCCGGCCCGACGGCATCATGGTGACGCCATCGTATGCGCTCGTGATTGCCGAAGAATTCGAGCGCCTCGGTATCCCACCTCAGGATATCTCGCTCAAGGTCGGCATCTTCGGTGCCGAGCCCTGGGGCGAAGGCATGCGCGCTGAAATCGAACGACGACTGGGCATCGATGCCGTCGATATTTATGGGCTCACCGAAGTGATTGGGCCGGGTGTCGCCAGCGAATGTGTGGAGACCAAAGATGGGCCAGTGATATGGGAAGATCATTTCTATCCGGAGATCATTGACCCCGTGAGTGGCGAGGTTCTGGACGACGGCGAAGAAGGCGAACTGGTGTTCACCTCACTGACCAAAGAAGCCTTCCCGGTGATACGTTTTCGCACCCGCGACCTGACGCGCCTGCTGCCACCGACTGCGCGCTCGTTCCGCCGCATGGGCAAAATCACAGGCCGTTCGGACGATATGCTGATCATCCGCGGCGTGAATGTCTTCCCGACCCAGATCGAGGAAATGATTTTCCGCGATCCGCGTCTGGGCGGCACCTATCAGCTGGTGCTGACGCGCGACGGACATCTGGACAATCTCGAGGTGCGCTGCGAGCTTCAGCGTCAGCACACCGGCATGTCGGACAGTGATCGCTCAGCTGTCGCCAGTGAGCTGGCGCTGCGAATCAAATCTAACATCGGTATTTCGACCAGAATCACCGTACTGGATACCGACACCATTCCGCGTACCCTCGTGGGCAAAGCCAAACGGGTGCTGGACGAACGGCCGAAGCTGCAATGAGGCAGACCATCGCGTCAATCAACCCATAACTAAATTAATACACCAATCATTCATTCACCTACTTGCCGATTCTGAAAAAACCATGAAACAAGCTCTTATCTGTGATGCGATTCGCACCCCCATCGGTCGCTACGGCGGTGCATTGAAAGATGTTCGCGCTGATGATCTGGCGGCGATGCCGCTGCGTGCGCTACAAGAACGCAATCCCACCGTGGACTGGAAAGCGGTCGATGAAGTGATCTTCGGCTGCGCAAATCAGGCCGGTGATGACAACCGCAATGTCGCGCGAATGGCCTTGCTGCTGGCGGGCCTGCCGATTGAGGTACCGGGCGCGACCATCAACCGTCTGTGCGGCTCAGGCATGGATGCGCTGGGCACCGCGGCACGCGCGATCAAATCCGGCGAAGCTTCGCTGGTGATTGCCGGCGGCGTCGAATCCATGACCCGCGCGCCCTTCGTGATGGGCAAGGCCGACAGCGCGTTCTCGCGCAATGCGCAGATCTTCGACACCACCATCGGCTGGCGCTTCATCAATCCGCAAATGAAGGCACTGTATGGCGTGGATTCGATGCCCGAAACTGCCGAGAATGTGGCGATCGATTTCAATATCAGTCGTGCCGACCAGGATGCGTTTGCAGTGAACAGTCAGAACAAAGCCGCTGCCGCGCAAGCCAATGGTGTGCTCGCTGACGAGATCGTGCCAGTCATCATCCCGCAGAAAAAAGGCGATCCGCTGACGGTGATGAATGACGAACACCCCCGCGCGACCAGTGTGGAAGCACTGGCAAAACTCAAGGGTGTCGTGCGCCCCGATGGGACGATCACCGCCGGCAATGCCTCAGGCGTGAACGATGGCGCATGCGCCCTGTTGCTGGCCGATGCTGATACAGCCGCGAAGTATGGTCTTCAGCCCAAAGCACGTGTGGTCGCCATGGCCACCGCGGGCGTGGCACCGCGTGTGATGGGCATCGGTCCGGTACCCGCCGTACAAAAAGTACTGAATCTGGCTGGTCTAAGGCTGGACCAGATGGATGTGATCGAGCTGAACGAAGCCTTCGCCGCGCAAGGTCTGGCGGTGCTGCGTCAGCTTGGCATCGCCGACAACGATCCGCGCGTAAATCCGAACGGTGGCGCGATTGCGCTCGGCCATCCGCTCGGCATGAGTGGTGCACGACTGGTCACGACGGCGATGTACCAGCTACACCGCAGCGGTGGCCGCTACGCTTTGTGCACGATGTGCATCGGTGTGGGCCAGGGTATTGCGGTGATCATCGAGAAACAGTGAAAAAGCGTAAACATCGGTAAAGATCAGCAAGCATCAATAAGTATTAACTAAGTACCTAAACAAATTTGATTGTGAAGCGCGTATGGAAGCTCTGCCGTCACCTAATGAGATCAGTAAAGCAAAGACGCTGGATCCCGGCCTATGCCGGAA
Organism: uncultured Bifidobacterium sp.; assembly: GCA_964639465.1. Taxonomy (GTDB): domain Bacteria; phylum Pseudomonadota; class Gammaproteobacteria; order Burkholderiales; family Burkholderiaceae_D; genus Pernthalerella. Next base: position 51,532 of record CAZXDB010000009.1, read on the forward strand.
TGACGTTTCAAGAACGGTTGGCCTCAAAATCGTCATCCCGGCGCAGGCCGGGATCCAGTGTCGTTCATTGTTTGTCAGTTGATTTTGACAATAAAAAATACGAAGCTACTTAGCACCAGTAAACATCAGATTGCTCTGAGAGGAAAAAATGTATACCCAATCATTTACTGTCGGTGACGCCGTCAAACAGCAGCCACTGCCGATTCATGCCAAAGAAGATCCGGCACAGCTGGCAGCGTTCGACACAAAAATCGATAACGATGGTCGCATCGAGCCACAGGACTGGATGCCCGACGCTTATCGCAAGACGCTGGTGCGTCAGATCAGCCAGCATGCGCACAGCGAAATCGTGGGCATGCTACCCGAAGGTAACTGGATCTCGCGTGCGCCCAGCCTGAAACGCAAAGCGATCCTGATTGCGAAAGTGCAGGATGAAGCCGGTCATGGACTGTATCTGTATTCATCAGCAGAAACTCTGGGCGTGTCACGCGACAAGATGCTGGATGATCTGCACAGCGGCCGCGCTAAGTACAGTTCGATTTTCAACTACCCTACGCTGACCTGGGCGGATGTCGGTGTGATCGGCTGGCTGGTTGATGGCGCAGCGATCATGAACCAGATACCGCTGTGCCGTTGTTCTTACGGCCCGTATGCGCGCGCGATGGTACGCGTTTGCAAGGAAGAGTCATTTCATCAGCGTCAGGGCTACGAAGCGCTGCTGGTGATGATGAAAGGCACCGATGAACAAAAGGCGATGGTGCAGGATGCGGTGAATCGCTGGTGGTGGAAATGCCTGGCGATGTTTGGCCCGCCGGATACGGACAGCCCGAACAGCGCACTCGGCATGCGCTGGGGTATCAAACGCATCTCGAATGACGATTTGCGCCAGAAGTTTGTCGATGCGACGGTGCCGCAAGCAAAAATTCTTGGCGTGACCCTGCCCGACCCCGATCTGAAATGGAACGAGCAACGCGGGCATCATGACTACGGCGCTATTGACTGGAACGAGTTCTGGAACACTGTCAATGGCAACGGCCCCTGCAACAAGGAGCGGCTAGCCACGCGCGTGCAAGCCCATGAAAATGGCGCCTGGGTTCGCGAGGCAGCACTGGCCCACGCCCGCAAACAAGCCGAACGCAACACTCGAGAAGCCGCATGAGCACCGCGCTGAAAGAATGGCCCTTGTGGGAAGTATTCATCCGCTCGAAACAAGGCCTGGAACACAAGCACTGCGGCAGCCTGCATGCAACCGACGCCACGCAGGCCTTGCAGATGGCGCGCGATGTCTATACACGGCGTCAGGAAGGCGTGAGCATCTGGGTAGTGCGCTCCGTTGACATCACGGCCAGCAGCCCGGATGACAAAGGCGAGCTGTTCGATCCGGCCGGCGACAAGATTTATCGTCACCCGACCTTCTACGAGATACCGGATGACGTGGGGCATATGTAATGAACGCAAGCTTCGACTACGTGCTGCATCTCGCCGACAATGCGCTCATTCTTGGTCAGCGCAATGCCGAATGGACGGGGCACGGCCCTATCCTTGAGGAAGATATCGCGATGTCCAATATCACCCTCGATTTGATCGGACAGGCGCGGCTGTTGTATCAGTTGGCGGCACGCCTGCAGGGCGGTGATGCGACCGAAGACAAGCTCGCGTATTTTCGTCAAGCGCATGAATTCCGCAACTACACCTTGCTGGAACTGCCGCATCATGCGCCGCTGGTCGGCTACGCACAAGAGCGTCTGGATTTCGGCACCACCATCGTTCGCAATTTTCTGTACAGCGCGCTGATGGTGCTGTTGTGGGATGCACTGAAAAACTCAAGCGACCCCGAGCTCGCTGCAATCGCCGAAAAATCAGTCAAGGAAGTACGCTACCACCTGCAGCACAGCCGCGACTGGCTGGTGAAACTGGGCGACGGCACCGAAGAATCTCACCGCCGTGCACAGGCGTCGCTGAATCATTTGTATCCGTACACCCAGGAGTTCTGGACTGATAACCCGGTCGAGAAAGCGGCGCTACAAGCGGGTGTCGGCTTCGATCTCGCCTTAATCAAACCGACCTGGGATCAGATCGTTGATGACGCACTGGCAGAGGCTACGTTGCAGAAGCCCGCCGTCGGCGGCTACGTCACCGAGGGTAAGCACGGCGTGCATTCCGAACATCTCGGCTTCCTGCTGGCCGAAATGCAAAGTCTCGCGCGCGCGATTCCAGACGGCGTCTGGTAAAGCGATGAGCCCCATGAGCAAGCGTATCGACGACGCCTGGGCATTGCTGGACGCGCTGCACGATCCGGAAATTCCTGTGCTGACTCTGCGCGATCTGGGCATCCTGCGCGACATACGCATTGCCGCCGATGGCGAGCTGGAAGTGGTCATTACGCCGACGTACAGTGGCTGTCCGGCCATCAGTCAGATCGAAGACGATGTGCGCGCAACGCTAGCGCAGCACCAGATTCATGCGCGCGTACTGACCCAATTGTCACCGGCGTGGACCACGGAGTGGATGAGCGCGTCCGGCAAGGACAAATTACGCGAATACGGCATCGCGCCCCCGCACAGCGTGAAGGAGCACGGCAATGTGCTGCACTTCATCGCTCGCCCGCCTGCCGCCGACATCGTGTGCTGCCCGCGCTGCGGCTCGTCACATACGACGGAGAGTTCACGCTTTGGCTCCACTGCTTGCAAGGCGATGTACAAATGCCTCGACTGCAAAGAGCCCTTTGATTATTTCAAGCCCTATTAAAAATTAACGGAGCCTTTCCCGATGTCAGCGATTCGCTTTCATTCTCTGCGTATCAAGCGCGTGAGCCCCGAGGCTGCCGGCTCGGTTGCCATTACGTTTGAGATTCCCGCAGATCAGCGCGAGCTGTTTGACTTTCAGCCGGGACAGTTCCTGACCCTGCGCGCCAATCTGAACAATACCGATGTGCGGCGCAGTTATTCCATCAGCTGCCCGCGCAGTCGTCTGCACAAAGCGGGCGAACTGGAGATCGGCATCCGCCCGGTGGAAGGCGGCCTGTTTTCCAACTGGGCGGCGCAGCAACTGAAGGCCGGTGACACGCTGGAAGTGATGCCGCCCGATGGCCGCTTTATCGTGAAGAAGCAACGCGCGATTCATCGTGTCGGGTTTGCCGCGGGTTCTGGCATTACACCGATTCTGTCGATTGCAGCAACAACGCTGGAAGAGCAGCCCGATAGTAAATTCACGGTCGTGTATGGCAATCGAAAAATGTCGAGCGTGATGTTCAATGAAGCGCTGCAAGACCTGAAGGATCGCTATCCTGATCGTCTGACACTGATTCACATCCTATCGCGTCAGTCTCAAGAAGTGCCTTTGCTGCAGGGGCGCATCGATGACCAGAAAATCAAAACCCTGATCGATACGCTGCTGCCCGTGAAGAGTATGGATGAGGTCTTCATCTGCGGTCCCGAGGCGATGATAGAGACCACTGAAAAAGCACTACTCGACGCCGGCGTGCCTGGGGAACGTGTGCATACCGAGCGTTTCACGACCGGTACTGCGGTTGCTGCCAAAGTTAAGACAGATGCGCCCGCTGGCACGAGCGAAATCGGTGGCGATAAAGACGTCACGATGAAGATCATCCTCGATGGCAAAGAGCATGAGGTTTTGATCGGACCGGACGATCATTTGCTGGATGCGGCGCTCGAAGCGGGGTTGGATCTGCCCTTCTCCTGCAAGGCGGGCGTTTGCTGCACCTGCCGTGCCAAAGTACTTGAAGGACAAACCGCGATGGACAAGAACTTCACCCTAGAGGCTGATGAAATGGTACAGGGTTTCGTGCTGTCGTGTCAGGCGCGCGCGCTGGGGAAAACGGTGTGCATCAGCTTTGATGAGCGCTAAAGAGATCAAGCAACGACGCTGGATCCCGGCCTGCGCCGGGATGACGTTTCAGAAGCTGTTTGCGTTTCAAGACTCATGTTTCCAATACCGTATGACGTCTGAAGAGTTGTTCGCTTAAAAATTGTCATCCCGGCGCAGGCCGGGATCCAGTGTCTTTCGTCAAACGCCTGCTGACTTCGACTCGAAAGACCAAGAAGCTATCTCGTCAGGCCGTCAGCGAATCAAAATCCGGAAAACGTTCGTGCAGCGTCTCATCCCGCATCGGTATGCTTTCATCAGCCAGCCTCATGATCTCATCAAGGTGCCGGTCCGACAAAGGCTCAAGGCGCTGATACAGTTCCTTGCACAGCAGCCGGGCGCCGTGTCCGGACCAATCCGCTGGCAGCAATACCTCCGGCAGCTCAGGGTCGCGCAGTAGCAGGCGACGATAGTCGTGAATCAGCAGGATGCGCAGTAAAAACGCCTGTTCCTCCTCGCCTTCCTGCAGCGGGCCCGTACGCAACTGATCGAGAATGGGTTGATATGCTGCGAAAAATTCTGCGTAATCGCCGGCCAGCTTGGTCAGATCCCAGGCAAGAGTGACCAGGTCTGCATCGGATGCTGCCAGCGTCGAACGAAAATCGGCCGCCACCATCGGCATCAAATTGGGCAAGACGCTCTCCAGACCTTCCGTCAGCAGCGCATCGAGTGCTTCAGCCAGATCGGCACTCGGATGAATAAAGCAATTCCCCGCCACTACGCCGAAACCTTTCCAGAACAGCGTGCGCCTGAGTTGCTCTTTTTGCCGGGTGTCGATGTCGTTCACCAGCAGGATCATTCGCCAGCGACGATCCCAAATCGGAGCACGCGATGAATAAATTTGTCGCGATGCTTCTTCGAAGCGCCGCCGCCCGGACGGCGTGAGTGCATAGTTGGATCGCCGCCCCACCGTCTCCGCGCCCAGCCAGGTATCTTTGACCAGACGAAATACGGAGGTGCGAATCAAGCGGTCATTGAGATTCAGCGGCTCAAGCAGACGGATCAAGCTGCCCAGCCAGATACGCCCGCCACGCGGCAGCACGGCATCGCCGAACACGGTGATGATGAGAGAGGTTGCCTGAATACGGCGCAAGCGCCTGAATTGGTCAATCCTTGCCGCGATGAGATCAGTCACGGTGGCTTACAGAGTCGAGAACGGAGAGATTTTACCGTACGTGATCGGACGAAATGCGGGGCGCAATACAGGACGAAATACCGGGCTACTGCCGAAGTATTCATGCATTGAAGCAGGTGCGGACGCAAGCGCATCCACTGCCGCGTCAAGTTCCCGCTTGCCGGATCATATTGCGCGCGATAACCAGTTGCTGAATCTGCGTCGTTCCCTCGTAAATGCGGAATAGCCGCACATCGCGATAAAAACGCTCGATCGCATAATCGGCCACATAACCCGCACCGCCATGAATCTGCACCGCCCGGTCAGCAACACGGCCGCACATTTCAGAGGCGAACATCTTGCAGCAGGAGGCTTCGGTGGACACGTCTTCATTGTTATCCCGGCGACGCGCAGCATCCAGCGTCATGCACCGCGCTGCATAGATCTCGGCTTTGCTGTCAGCAAGCATCGCCTGCACCAGCTGGAAATCGGCAATACGTTGCCCGAACTGCTGGCGCTCCATTGCATAACGCAAGGCGTCCTCCAGCATGCGTTCAGCCGCACCGACACAGACGGCAGCGATATGCAGCCGACCTTTGTCGAGCACTTTCATCGCGGTCTTGAAACCTACGCCCTCGGTACCACCGATCAGGTTAGCTGCCGGAACCCGGCACTGGTCAAAAATCACATCGCAGGTGTGCGCGCCACGCTGACCCATTTTGCGATCCACCTTGCCCAGCGAAAGCCCTGCGGTGCCCTTCTCCACGATAAAGGCCGAGATGCCGCCGCTGCCCTTGTTGGCGGCATCCGTGCGCGCCATGACGGTAAAGATGCCGGCTTCGGGCGCATTGGTGATGTAGCGTTTGGTGCCGTTCAGTACGTAGTGGTCGCCGTCACGAACGGCCGTAGTACGCAAGGACGCCGCATCTGAACCCGACTCCGGCTCGGTGAGTGCAAACGAAGCGACCAATTCACCCGATGCCAGACGTGGCAGGTAACGCGCCTTTTGCGCTGGTGTGCCATCGGCGATCAGTCCCTGCGACCCGATGCCGTTGTTCGTGCCTACCAGCGAACGAAATGCCGGCGATGTCTTCGCGAGCTCGAAAGCGACGAGAACTTCTTCTTCCATCGTCAGCCCCAGCCCACCGTATTCCTCCGGAATGCATAGACCGAAAAGCCCGAGATCACGCATTTCCGTAATGAGGTCGTCCGGTATCGCATCGGACTCGGCGACGACGTCTTCATTCGGTACTAGACGCTCCCGGACAAAGCGGGAGACGCTGGCTAGCAGGAGTGCGAGGGTTTCTTCATCTCGGATCAATTAGTTCACCTGGTATCAAGTTTTCACGGACCAGACCGCCTCATGCGGTCACTGCATCCGGCCACTATACCAAGGTTGCCATTAAGAAAT
>CAZXDB010000010.1:0-13384 GCA_964639465.1 uncultured Bifidobacterium sp.
GCGCCCATGATGTGCATCGCGAAGATACCCATATCCATGCCGATACCCATTTGGGTCGACAGCGGTGCATACAGCGTCCAACCCGCAGCTGTCGCGCCACCGGGCACCAGAAATGAACCAACCAGCAGAATCGCCGCAGGTGGCAGCAGCCAGAATGAGAAGTTGTTCATCCGCGCAAAGGCCATGTCAGATGCGCCGATCTGCAGCGGGATCATCCAGTTCGCGAAGCCGACGAACGCCGGCATGATCGCACCAAACACCATGATCAGTCCATGCATGGTGGTCAGCTGGTTGAAGAACTCCGGCTGAAACAATTGCAGACCCGGCTTGAAGAGTTCTGCACGAATGCCGAGCGCCAAAAGACCGCCAGTCATCAACATCGCGAACGAGAACCACAAATACAGCGTTCCGATGTCTTTGTGGTTGGTTGCGTAAAGCCAGCGGCGCCAGCCGTGTGGATGATGGTCGTCGTGCGCGTGGTCAGCGTGACCGTGGGCGTGATCCAGAGTAGTGCTCATGGGGTTTCTCCTGATTATTCTCGGTTACTTACGCGCAGCCAGAACTTCGGCAGGCTGAACAATGTTGTCTTCAGCTTTGTTGGACCAGTTGTTACGTGTGTAGGTGATGACAGCGGCGATTTCGGTGTCAGACAGTGTGTTCTTCCATCCTGGCATAGCGTTCTTGCCATTCAGCAGAATCGCGATCTGGCTGTCCTGCGGGCCATTGACCATTTGCGACCCATCGAGCGCCGGAAATGCGCCCGGCACGCCCTTGCCGTTGGCCTGATGGCAGGCTACGCAGTTGGCTGCGTACACCTGCTCGCCACGAGCCGACAGCTCTGCCGTCGTCCAGGTCTTGTTCGGATCATCCGCGTTGGCCGCCATGGCTTTTTTCTGACCGTCTACCCACTTTGCATAGTCTTCGTCACTCACGACATTGACTACGATCGGCATGAACGCATGCTCTTTGCCGCAGAGCTCGTAGCAGTTGCCACGGTACGTACCGATTTTCTCGGCCTTGAACCAGGTGTCGCGCACGAAACCGGGGATCGCGTCCTGCTTGACGCCCAGCGCCGGAACACCCCAAGCGTGAATGACGTCGTTGGCGGTGGTCACGATGCGGATTTTTTTGTTGACTGGCACGACGAGCGGATGATCGACCTCGAGCAGGTAATTGTCACCCTTGGGTGCGCCATTGTGAATCTGGTCGCGCGGTGTCGACAGTGCCGACAGGTAGGCGATACCTTCGCCATCACCCTTCAGGTAATCGTAGCCCCACTTCCATTGCATGCCGGTTGCCTTGATGGTGATATCGGCATTTGACGTGTCCTTCATCGCGACGACCGTTTTGGTCGCTGGCAGCGCCATCAACACAACGATCAGGAACGGCACAACTGTCCAGGCGATCTCTACGGTCGTACTCTCATGGAAGCTGGCTGATTTGTGGCCCAGCGATTTGCGGTGCTTGAGAATCGAGTAAAACATGACCCCGAACACGGCGAGAAAAATCGCCACACAGATGCCGATCATCCAGTTGTGCAGCACGTAAATGTCAGCCGCGATGGCCGTGACCGGCGCCTGGAAATTAAGCTGATGCACAGCAGGACCACCGTCCATGTTGTTGACTGCGGATGCCGAACCGAAGGTCGTCAGTCCGAAAGCCGCCATGGACAGCAGGGTTAGGCGCTTCACGTAGTTCATAATGTCCTCAAAGCCTGATTGATATACCGTTTTATTCTGACTTCTGTTGCTCACACGCTGGCGCGATAGCCAACGAGTTCCCGATTCAGTTCTCTGGCAAATTCCCGGCGCTTGCGCTCAGTCAGAAATCTGCCCACTTCGACTCTGCTTCCGCTGCCCTCGAGCCCGATCAATCCGTGCCTCAGTGCCGGCAAAGCCACCCTCGTACGGCAGGGGTCCATGCGAAATTGCTGCGTTTTTTCTGCCTGCACCAACTCCACGATCAGTTCGCCGCCATTGAGTGCAATGCATTCGCGATCCATCGCATGACGCCCGAAATACAGAAACGCCACCGCCACCGCTGCCATCTCAAGCAGCGCAAACACCATCACCAACCACGCGCCTTGCCAGGTGAAATAGCTCGCCACCAGAAACGATGCACCACATAACGCAAAGTACGCCTTAGCCAGCTGCCGGGGCGAAACGGAACAGTTTTTCCTCAGAATCCATTCACGCGTTGCCATCTCGCCACACCTGCATTCAATAATTGACCGATTATGACCAGCCCAAAGCCTGCGGAGTATAAGCCAAAAGAATAACTGCCGCCAACTGGGCTGACCCTCTGCTTAGAGCGCAACTCATCAGTCAATTTTCACACGCGCAGTTCAATTTTTCTTGCGCTCGACATAAACAATAGGCTCTCCTGTACCGGTAGTTTTTGGTCGAGCCCGAAAGGCGTGACCATAAATGACTTCGACGGTCAGCGAGAGTTTTCCGTCCGGACCAGCGGAGCCCTCAAGTGCACGCAGCAGCGCATGCCAACGGGTAGGTGACATCAGGCCACGAGCGGATGCCTCCAGCGGATCGCCGCCGAAGGCACGAACATCAGCAAGCAGTTTCGTCGCTGATGAATAAGTGATATTCAGCTTTTCCATATCCATGACGGGCGATGCAAAGCCTGCCTGAACCAGCATGTCGCCGTAATCGTGCAAATCAACAAACGGCAAGACGCGCACAGGGTCGCCGGTACGGGCGGCCGCATCGCGCAATTCTTTGAAGGTGTCGGGCCCAAAACAAGACAACATCAACAATCCATCAACGCGCAAGACGCGCGCCCATTCCGCCAGTACCCGGTGCGGCTGTGGATGCCAATGCAATGCAAGATTGGACCAGACCAGGTCCATGGATGCCGATTTCAGTGGCAACTGTCCGAAATCTGAACACACCAGCGCCAGAGGATCAGACAAGCGCTGGCTGGGTACACGCAAAGCACGCATCAAACGCTGCACGACGGACCACGAACGCGCCTCCCTCTGACGAGTTTCGCGCAGCATGGCTTGTGCCGCATCCAGCCCCAGCAGTGCGGCGCGGGGAAAATGCTGGCGCAAGGTGAGCAAATCGTCGCCCTCGCCGCAACCCGCATCCAGTACGCGCGCAGGATCTGTTTTGATGAGCGAGAGCCGCTCGAACATCCGACCCGCAATTTCGCGTCGCAAAAATTGCGATTCGGCCACACGATCTGGCGCAGAAAACAAACGCCGCACGCGCCCGAGTGCAATGGGGGCACTGACGCTTTGCAATTCACGGGGCGGCGGGGATGAAGCCATCAGAAAATCGATACGATGATTTGAAAATTTGCAGGGTGACCCGAATGCTCCGTCGAGGTTATGCACGAAGCGCACGATAGTCATGAATTTATTCGAAACAGTTTAACGCAGCATGCCTTCGGTGGTATTCAGACTATCTTCCTGCACCTGACTCTCGCACTCACACTGACCTCCATGCCTTTATCGACCTTGCGCTCGGCATTCAAACTGACGTCGTCGGCACTCCAGGTACTGTTACCCGGCAGCTGCGCCTTGTGTCACGACGAAATTCAAAACGAGATTCGGGGTGAAAATCAAAGCCGGATTGGGGATGAAATGTCGGGGGCAATTCGAAATCCGCTTCGAGGCGCATTGTGCTGTGCCTGCCGTGCGCATTTTTTCGCGCCACCGGCGAGACGTTGCGTGGTGTGCGCGCTGACACTCTCGGACTCTCACGCAAACCTGTGCGGCACTTGCTTGCAATCGCCACCCGCCTTTGACGCCACCGTTGTCGCCTGCGATTACGCAGCACCGGCGGACATGCTGGTCAAAGCCCTGAAATTCCGTGCTCGGCTGCCACTGGCTGATCTCTTTGCACAGCAACTGGCGCAGGCGATGGCAACACAGCTGTCCACGCGCCCCAGCCTGATGGTGCCGGTTCCGTTGTCGGAAGCGCGGCTGACAGAACGCGGATTCAACCAGGCTGCCGAGATAGCGCGTTCCCTGGCACGGCGCACCGGCATACCGCTGCAACTGCACCTATGCGCGCGGATCCGCGATACTCGGCCCCAGGCGGGTCTGCCTGTCAGCGAGCGGCGGGTTAATATGCGCGGCGCTTTCACGACGCTGCTCAATGCCTCTGCACTGGCCGAGTTGCGAGGCCGGCACGTGCTGCTGGTCGATGACGTGATAACTACAGGCCATACACTGGACGAACTTGCGGCCTGCCTGAAACGGCAGGGCGCGGCCCGTGTGACGAATGTGGTGTTTGCGCGCACCCCTCACAATTGATGCGGAGACTGTCTTGTTTCATGTCGTGCTGGTCGAACCCGAAATACCACCGAACACAGGCAACATCATTCGCCTGTGCGCGAACAGCGGCGCTCATCTGCACCTGATTGAGCCCCTGGGCTTCCCGCTGGATGACGCGAGGATGCGGCGGGCGGGACTGGATTATCACGAGTATGCAGAGATGCAGGTTCACCCAGACTGGGCCACGTTTCTCAACGCAGTACAACCCGATCGCGAGCGTATGTTCGCCATGACCACGCATGGATCAGCGCTCTTTGCCGAACTGCGATTCCAGCCCGGCGATGTCTTTGTCTTCGGCTCGGAAACGCGCGGCCTGTCCGCGGCGTTGCGCGAATCCTTCCCGCCCTCCCAGAGAATCCGGCTGCCTATGCGGGCCGGCAATCGCAGCCTGAATTTATCGAATGCGGTGGCCGTGACGGTTTACGAAGCCTGGCGGCAAAATGGCTTTGCCGGAGGCAACTAGCACCTGTTCTACGCCTATAATTCGACGCTGGCTATTCTTATATTTGAGGACTTCAATGCTGAACCGAATCATCATGGCGTTTGCCACACTGCTGGCCACCGGAACCCTGCACGCACACGGCACCCACGCAGGCAATATTCACGTTGAAGAGGCGCAGGCGCGAGCCACCGTCGGTAATCAGGCCAATGGCGCTGCGTTCATCACGATCGAAAATCAGGGTGCTGCAGAAGATGCACTGCTGTCAGCCGCAACGTCTGTGGCCGGAAAGGTCGAGATACACAACATGTCGATGGACGGCGATGTGATGAAAATGCGCGCCGTTGAACGCATTGACCTGAAAGTGGGCGAGAAAATCGAGATGAAACCCGGACACGGTTATCACATCATGCTGATGGGCCTGAAAAAACCGCTGAAGGCAGGGGAGTCTTTCCCGATGCAACTGCGCTTTCGCAAGGCCGGCAAAGTGCAGGTTACGGTGAAGGTCATGGAAACCGGTTCCGCACCCAAATCCGGTGGGGACGACGACATGCATGAACATCATCACCATCAATAAATCTGCATGAAGCAGGCTGATGCCCCACCGAAAACCGGCGGCATCAGCTACTGATCAGCGACAAATCAGCTACCGATACTTTTGGATTCTGCTGGTAATTTCTGGTCACCGAACATGCTTTGGTGCCAGTACTCCCCGGGATCTGCCAGCCAGGCGAATTTTTTATTTGTGACCGATAAAAACTGCAGCGGCACCAGAGACACCTGATAGCGCGTTAGCAATGCGATGAATTCTTTTGAGGCGGTTCGGGTTAGAAAACGTACTTCCACTCTGAGCAGCAAACGCCCGTCAATGACCTGGAACTCGCGGATCGCTGTCAGATCTCTCAAGCCCTGAAAAAAGCGCAGTTCATCGCCGCCTGAAAAGAATGACGGCAAATCGATTTCAACGTCCATGATCCTGATGTAAGCGCTTGTCCATTTTTTATCGCACAGACGTTCGTGTGCGTGCAGAGCGGCGAATGTAAAACATGCCACTCGGACAAGGCGAAAAAAATGCAGGAATGTGTGTGCGACACCACAGAGATTTGTGGAGGAACAGGCCCGCGCCGATTGTCTGACGCCGAGCCGTTCTCTATACGGGTCTGTCAGGATCGTGCGTCGTAATGCTGATAGACCTTACGGCTACCTTCTTCACCGAACAACACCACATCAAAGGCATCTCTGCGCGTGCCATCGACTTCCATGCCAGGACTACCGACAGGCATTCCCGGCACCGCGAGGCCCAATGCTTTTGGCCGCTCGGTGAGCAAACGACGGATCTCTGTCGCGGGCACATGACCCTCCAGCGCATAGCCGTCGACCACGGCGGTGTGGCAGGAAGCCATATCGGGGGGCACGCCAAATTTCAACCGGTAGGGGCCGGTTTTTGGGACATTGTGGGCGATCACATCGAAGCCGTTCTGCTCGAGATGAGTGATCCAGTCCACACAACAACCGCAGCTGGCTGTTTTGTAGACATTAATCTGCGTTTTCTTGTCAGCGCGCGCGGCCAGCGGCACCATCATCCCCACCAGTACAGCATGCATCAGGGTTCTACGTTTCATTGGCTCTCCTCGTCGTTCATTGGCTGTACGCGCAATCGCGCCATCAGGTCAGCGGTCGAAGTGTAGTTCAGGAACGAGATCAGCACAGCGCAACCGCCATGCGATTCCCCCTGGTCAGGCCGATGCTTTGGTCTGTGGTTCGAGGCGGGCAAGTGCTTCTTTGCGGTAGCGATTGAGCTCCTGAACCGAGCTAAAGCCGCGCTCAAACAGCAGAGAAAGGTTGTGCAAAATCCGATCAACGACTTTCTTTTCCCATTCGCCGTCAAAACGGATCTGCTGGTCCAGCCAGGCCTCGAGCCAGTCCGGGTCCGGCAGGCGGCTTTGTACTGTATCGTTGGGGTAGAGCGCCTGATTCACATGAAGATTTGTCGGGTGCAAGGGCTTCTCGGTACGTCGGGCCGAGGCCATCAGAACACCGATTTTTGCGAATGCCGCCCGCGCGACGTCACCATTTTCCAGTAGTGCTTTTTTCATGTAGCGCAGATAAGCACCGCCGTGCCGGGCTTCATCCTGACTGATGATTTTGTAAATCTGCCGGATTACGGGCTCCGTATGCCATTCGGCCGCGCAGCGATACCAATGATTCAGTCGTATCTCGCCGCAGAAATGCAGCATCAGCGTCTCAAGGGGTGGCGCCGGATCAAATTCGAAGCGCACGTTATGCAGCTCAGCTTCGGTCGGCACCAGCTCGGGACGAAAGCGGCGCAAATATTCCATCAGCACCAGCGAATGCTTTTGCTCCTCAAAAAACCAGACCGACATGAACGCAGAAAAATCGCTGTCGTTTCGGTTATCACGCAAGAACATTTCCGTCGCGGGCAAGGCCGACCATTCAGTAATGGCATTCATGCGAATGGTCTCGGCCTGCTCGTCGGACAGCAGACTGGCGTCGAACTCATCCCATGGAATATCGGTTTCCATGTTCCAGCGGACTTGCTCCAGCGAGCGGAAGAGTTCGGGATACAGCATTTGTTGAGATTCCTGCATGAACGTATTGCAGAGATTTTACCAACAAAGTGTGACAGTTCAATTGATGACCGAGATGACTTGTCGGTGACGCCCGGTCAGCGCAGTGCGCTCGCCATTGGCTACAAGTCGTCGAGCGTAGCGAGCATTTGTTCCGCACGTGCCTGTATCGCCTTTCTCTCGGAGGCATCCAGCTTTTGCAGATTTTTGGCCATTAGTGCTGTACGCGGATTGGCCGACAGCGTCGTCTCATGCCGCGCGATGAAATGCCAATATAGCGTGGTGAAGGGGCAGGCACTTTCACCGGTGCGGCGCGTCGGATCATAGCGACAACCCCCGCAGTAATTACTCTGCCGATTGATATACGCGCCACTGGCCACATAAGGCTTGCTGGTAAACCGCGGGCCACAGGCATGCAACGCCATGCCCGCAGTATTAGGCAGCTCCACCCATTCGATCGCATCGACATAAATCGCCAAATACCAGTCGCACACTTGCTGCGGCAACAGGCCAGCGAGCAATGCGAAATTTCCGGTGACCATCAAGCGCTGAATATGGTGCGCGTAGCCGAGCTCGAGCGTTTGTTTCAGCGTATCGCGCAGGCACGCCATCTGGGTATCGCCATGCCAGAACCAGGTCGGCAGATCGCGCGCATGCCCGTAGTGATTGGCTTTCGCCATGGCGGGCATATCGGTCCAGTAAACGCCACGGATGAATTCACGCCAGCCGAGTATCTGCCGGATGAAACCCTCCGCGCTTTCGATTGATACACGGCCTTTGCGCCAGGCCTGCTCTGCGGCAGCGATGACTTCACGCGGATCCAGCAAGTGCAGATTCAGTGCGGTCGACAGCAGCGAATGCCAGCCCAGCGGTGTGTCGGTCCACATGGCATCCTGATAGTCGCCAAACTTGCTGAGTCGCTGGTCAATGAAACGCGCGAGCGCTTCAAGCCCCTGTTCACGCGTCACCGGCCACGCAAAACGGTCAAGTGAGCCGGGGTGATCGGGAAATAGTTTTTCTACCAGCGTGATCACTTCGCGTGTCACGGCATCCGGCGCGAAGCTGGCCGGCGCAGGAATGGCACCCGGGCCAGTGCGCTTTGGGTAAGCGCTGCGATTTTCGGCATCGAAATTCCACTGACCTCCGGCCGGCTCGGCGCCGTCCATCATCACACCCAGTTTTTTGCGCATCAGGCGATAAAAAAACTCCAGACGCAGCTCTTTTTTACCGCGCGCCCAGTCGGCAAATTCGCTACGACTGCATAAGAAATGCGTGTCATCCAGCAAATGCAGCACGACCCCTTCGTCTCCGGTGATCGTTTGGATACGTTCCAGCATTCGCCATTCGCCCGGCTCGGCCAGGCGCAGCGCTTGCGGCCGATGACGGCGCAATGCCTGCCGCAGGCGCTCGCCGAAATCCGCATCGGCTGGATCGTCGATCTGCACATAGTCCAGCGGCCATCCGCGCGCCGCAACGCCATTGGCGAAATGACGCATCGCTGCCAGAAACAAGGTGATCCGGGCCTTGTGCGACCAGACCACTTTCGCCTCGCCCGGCGCTTCGATCATTAATACGTGGTCCTGAGCAGGATCGAATTCATCAAAGGCAGGACTGGAAAAACTCAGCTGGTCGCCGAGCACGAGGATCAGATGGCGCATAGGAAGGAATGAAAAATTGTCATAAAGTTATTATGGGTTCACCAAAGCCCCGAGAAAAATCCGGCATCTCAGGGATACGCTGAATCGATCCCCCTTGGGTGGGAAGCCAGCGCATCCCTTAATTTATTGAAAATAATCAAAAAGAAGCTTACGCACAGTCACACAATTTCCATGAATGCGCTAGAATGACCAAGCAGTTTAAATTAAAACTTTATGGTATTTAAATAATGCGCCGGCTAAAGACAAGTAGAGCAACACGTACAGCACCCAATCCCTGGAAATTGATGGCCAGCGCGCTCGGCCTCTTTACGCTGCTGACGCTTCTGGCACTGATGCCACGCTCGAGCATCGCGGGCGAGTGTCCCAGCCTGCTGAACTTCAAGCACAGCCGCCTGCAGGACGATTCGCCGCAAAATCTTTGCCAGTATGCCGGCAAGGTGACGCTGGTGGTCAATACCGCCAGCTACTGCGGCTTCACCTCGCAGTACGAGGGGCTGGAAAAGCTGTATGCGAACTATAAAGACAAGGGACTGGTGATTCTCGGTTTCCCTTCAAATGATTTCAGTCAGGAGCCGGGCGACAGTAAAGAAATCGCCGACTTTTGCTACAACACCTACGGCGTGAAATTCCCGATGTTTTCCAAAACCGCGGTCAAGGGTAAGGACGCGCATCCACTGTTTGCGGCACTGGCCAAAACCAGCGGCAAAACACCGGGCTGGAATTTCAACAAATATCTGATCGATCGCGAAGGCAAGCTGGTCAGTCATTACGGCAGCATGACATCGCCGAATGACAAGGCTTTGCTCGCCGCGATCGAAAAAGCGCTCGCCACGAAGTGAGTGCTGCGGATGCTTGGCATCCCTAACGTTTTTTGCTGTGATGCCTCCCGGCGCAAGCTGGTGGCATGTCGGGGCGATCTTCCCCCAACCCGTATTCTCCCTGACGGGCATCACAGCTTTTTTATTCAGGCGGGCTGTTTCATCGGTTACTCATGAAGATCGCAGTGATTGGCGCCGGAATTTCCGGACTCTCGGCGGCGTGGCAGCTTGCCCGCCATGGTCACGACGTTTCGCTCTATGAAGCCGGCGATTATTTTGGTGGCCATACCAACACCGTAGACATCACGATCGATGGCAAAAGCTTTGGTGTCGACACCGGCTTCCTGGTTTTCAACCACCGCACCTATCCGAATCTTGTCAAGCTGTTCGACGATATCAAGGTCGATACCTCCGCCAGCGATATGTCCTTCTCCTGCAAACTGCCGCTCTCGGATCAGTCGGGTGCGCGCATACTGGAATGGGCTGGCGCCAACCTGAACACCGTGTTTGCGCAACGACGCAATCTGTTCAATCCGCGCTTCCTGCGCATGATCAAAGACATCCTGCGCTTCAATCGCGAAACGACCGCGATGGCCCAGAGCGGTGATGGGATGGAGGACATACCACTCGGTGATTTTCTGAGTCAGCGCGGCTACAGTGATGAATTCCGCGACTGGTATCTGCTGCCCATGGCCGGCTGCATCTGGTCTTGTCCAACCGAGCAGATGCTGGCCTTCCCGCTGGCGACCTTTGTGCGCTTCTGTCACAACCACGGACTGATTCAGGTCAGCGACCGGCCACAATGGCGCACCGTGACAGGCGGCGCGCGGCACTATGTGACGAAACTGCTGAACGACATCACGAACAAATACCTGAAGACCCCGGTGAAATCCGTATCGCGCGTTGATATCGGCGCACAGCGGCAAGTGAAGGTCGATTCAGCGATGGGCAGCCTGATATATGATCAGGTCGTTATGGCCTGCCACAGCGATCAAAGTCTGGCACTGCTCAGCGATGCGAGCGAGGACGAGCAAAAAATTCTCTCGGCCGTGGGCTACCAGGCCAACCATGCGGTGCTGCACACCGATGCCCGGTGTCTGCCGGCACGCAAAAAAGCCTGGTCGGCGTGGAACTATGAAAGCGCCGGCACGAAAGAGCCGCGCGTCTGTGTGCACTACCTGCTAAACATGTTGCAGCCACTGCCGTGCAAAACGCCGGTCATTGTGTCGCTCAATCCTATATCCGAGCCTGAGCCCAAACAGGTGCTGGGACGTTTTGATTACGCCCACCCGGTATTCGATGGCGCAGCGATTGCTGCGCAACAGGCGCTGCCGGGCATTCAGGGCCAACGCAACACCTGGTTCGCCGGTGCATGGACGGGCTACGGCTTTCATGAAGACGGACTCAAGTCCGGTCTGTCAGTTGCCCGCGCCATCGAAGCCCAGGCGCAATTGCAAACGCGCCGTGCCGCATAACGTCGTAACAGAGTAACGGAGACCGTCATGCAGAAGCTGCCAAAGCAAGCCTTGTTGAGCATGGGTCAGGTACGGCACAGCCGTCTGCGGCCCGCGCAAAACACCTTCAGCTATGGTGTTTTCACGCTGATGCTGCCGCTGCGCACCCTTGGCGGCGCGGCCCTGCCGAGTCATTTCTGCTCGCGCAACCGTTTCAATCTGATGTCTTTTTATGATCGCGATCACGGCGATGGAAAAACGCCGTTGCTGTCATGGATAGATCAGGTGCTGAAAAGTGAACAGATCGACGATGCGGATGGCGAAGTCTGGCTGCAGACTTTTCCACGTGTGCTGGGATATGTCTTCAATCCGGTCTCCTTCTGGTACTGCCACCGCAGCAATGGCGAACTGCGGGCAATTGTCTGCGAAGTCAACAATACCTTCGGCGAACGGCATTTCTATCTGCTTGACACGGGCGATGCGATGTCCTGGGGTGTCTCACTATCAGCCAAGAAAGTATTTCATGTATCGCCGTTCTGCGCGGTCGAGGGAAACTATCGCTTCCGTTTCATGCGCACGACGCAAACTATTGATGGCACGGATATCGAGCGCATCGTGGCGCGCATCGACTATGACGATAACGACGGTCCACTGCTGCTGACCAGCGTCTCAGGCAAGCTGTCGCCACTGACCAGCGCCACGGCCGGCGAAGCCTTCCTGCGTCATCCGCTGATGACGCTGGGCGTGATTGCCCGCATTCACTGGCAAGCACTGCGACTGTTCATCAAGCGCGTGCCTTTTTTCAGCAAACCCCTGCCGCCCACTTCCTCACTGAGCCGATGAATAAACCACTGCCCCCCTCGCGCGCCCTGAATGAAGAAATCGTAGGCAGCTATCTCAAATCTGCCCAGCTTCCCGCGCAAGCACGGGTGGTACTGCAGATGCTGCGCCGCCTTGAGCATGGCGCACTGCGACTCGAATGCCCCGACGGGAATGTGCTGCAGTTCGGCGATGACAGTGCCCCCGTCACCCTTAAACTGCACAACTGGGAACCCTGCATCGCGGTGATGAAATCTGGTGATATCGGATTTGCGGAAAGCTTCATCAGCCAGCAATGGCAAACCGACGATCTGACGGGCTTGCTTAAACTTTTCATCCACAATCGTAATGCGCTGGAGACAGCAATTTATGGTACCTGGTGGGGCAGCCTCGTTTATCGCATTCGTCATCTGCTCAATCGTAATTCGCGTTCCGGCAGTCGTCGCAATATTCATGCGCACTACGACATCGGCAATCGCTTCTACCGGCTGTGGCTGGATCCGTCGATGACCTATTCGAGTGCGCTGTTCAGCCATCCGCAGGCTTCACTGCAGGCAGCACAAACGGCCAAGTACGAACGCATCTTCGACGAGCTGCACGTCGGCGCTGGCAGTCACATTCTGGAAATCGGGTGTGGCTGGGGCGGCTTCGCCGAGCTTGCTGCAACGCGCGGCACGCGACTGACCGGTCTGACCTTGTCAACCGAGCAGCTGGAATTCGCCCGCAAGCGACTCGAGACCGCCGGTCTGCATGCACAAACCGAATTGCGCCTGCAGGATTACCGTGACACCAACGGTGAGTTCGACGCAATCGCCTCCATTGAAATGTTCGAAGCCGTCGGCGAATCGTATTGGGACAGTTATTTCGAGTGTGTTGCGCACCGGCTTAAAGCCGGCGGGCGCGCTTGCATTCAGACCATCACCATTGATGATGCACTGTTTGAACGTTACCGAACCGGTACCGACTTCATCCAGCAATACATTTTCCCCGGCGGCATGCTGCCATCGCCTTCCGTCTTCCGCGCCTATGCAGCACGTCATGGCCTGACAGTCGTCAATGAACTCGCGTTCGGTCTTGACTATGCGCGCACACTGCAACTGTGGCACGAAACCTTTATGGAAAAACTGGCCGACGTGCAGGCGCAAGGCTTTGACGATGCCTTCATTCAAACCTGGCGTTTTTACTTGTCCTATTGTGAAGCGGGTTTCCGCGCTGGCAGTATCGATTTGTACCAGTTCACGCTGCAAAAACGCGCATGATGTCCCTGTCTTTGTCCATGTCCGCGCCTCTGTCTGCGCTGGTGTCTGCGCT
>CAZXDB010000010.1:13484-18557 GCA_964639465.1 uncultured Bifidobacterium sp.
TGTCTGCGCTGGTGTCTGCGCTTATGCTTTCCTTACACCGACTGGGTCTTGTCGCTCTGCTTGCACTCCTGCTGCCATGCACAGCCGGCGCACAGACTGCACCCGCTTATATAAAACAAGCACTGCCTGAAGCAGGGCTGGTGGGCCAAGGCCTGTATCGCTGGTTTGGCCTGAGTGTCTACAAGGCGCGTTTGTGGGGTGACAAAACGCAGGTGACGCCGAGCGGGTGGCAGAGCAGCAGTTTTGCGCTTGAGTTGGAATACACGCGAACACTGTACGGCGAAAAAATTGCGATCGCCAGCATCGATGAAATCAAAAAGCTTAGACTGGGTAGCGCTGCGCAGCATGAGCAATGGCTGGCCGACATGAAAAAAATCTTCCCTGATGTAGATGAAGGGCAGCAGCTGACCGGTGTGTTTACGCCCGGACAAGCATCACGATTTTTTTTCAATGGCAAGCATGTCGGTGATATCGCCGATCCGGAATTCGGTCTCGCATTTTTCGGTATCTGGCTGCACCCGAAGACCTCCGCACCGAAGCTGCGACAGGCATTGCTGGGCTCGAAATAAGCCGATGCGATCGTGAATCAACTGAGAAAGCTCGCATGACCTTCTCGCTCAGGCAGCTGTTTGCCTACGGTCTGTTTGGACTGCCGCTGTCGCTGCTGGCACTGCCGGTCTATGTGCAAGTACCGCAGCTCTATGCGGGTACGCTGGGTCTGCCGCTGACAGCCGTCGGCAGCGTGTTGCTGGCAGCCCGACTGTTCGATGCCTTCATCGATCCGGTACTCGGTGGATGGATGGATCGAACTGCGCAAACGCGTGGCCATGCGGGCTTTGTGCTGATGTCGCTGGCACCGCTGGCTGCCGGCTATCTGGCGCTGTTTCATCCGCCAGCGATGCCGACGGATCAGTTGTATGTATGGTTCGGACTGAGTTTGCTGGTGGTCTATGTCGGCTTCAGCATGGCAACGATCGCGCACAACAGCTGGGGAGCAAGTCTGACGCAGCAACGGGGTGAACGCGGCCGGCTGACGGCCACTCGCGAGGCCTGTGCACTGGCGGGTGTGATCATGGCGGCGGCACTGCCGATGCTGATTGGCATGGCCGGATTATCCATCGTCTTTATTGTGCTGCTGGTGGTCACCGCTGCAGTGCTGTTGCGATTTGCGCCGCGCGCGCAAATTCAAACAACAGAAGGCACGGCGCATTCGGTGTTACTGCCCTTGCGTGAACGACAGTTCCGCTGGCTGCTGGCAGTGTTTGCAATCAATGGCATCGCCGCTGCGATACCGGCGACGTTGTTCATGTTTTTTGCGTCCGACGGTTTGCAGCTCTCGGCATATGCCGGCTTGTTTCTGGTGTTGTATTTCGTGGCAGCCGCACTGGCTTTGCCGGCGTGGGCAAAACTGGCGGGACGTGTTGGCGAAGCGAATGCCTGGCTGGCTGGCATGCTGCTTGCGGTGATGGCCTTCGTGTGGACGGCGCAACTCGAAAGCGGCGCCCTGTTACCGTTTGCCGTGATCTGCATCCTCTCGGGCATGGCACTGGGGGCGGACTTGGCGCTGCCGCCGGCTTTGCTCGCCGGAGTGATTGGTGCAGCAGGTCATAGCGGGCAACGCGAGGGCGCGTACTTCGGACTCTGGAGCTGGATGACCAAACTGAACCTCGCGCTGGCCGCAGGCATTGCCTTGCCCCTGCTGGACTGGCTGGGCTACGCACCGGGGCAGGCCAGCGAAGAGGGATTGCGCGCGCTGGTTATTGCGTATGCGTTACTGCCGTGCGTACTGAAAGTGTGTGCTGCGCTGCTGCTATGGCGTTCACCACTGAAACAAGTGTGATGCTTCATGTAATGCCGACGTAATACCGACGTAATGCCGACCCGCCGCAGAAATTGCAAAAACTGCGGAATGAAACCTGAATACAACCAGAATGAATTCGATGGAGATCAATGGTGAATGCATGGATACGATCAATCACGCTGGCGCTGGCGCTCGCCGTGGCCGGCTGCGGAACCACGATGACGCCCGCTGATTATGCCGCCGAGCAGCCTGTGCTCGATCTAAAAACCTATTTCAACGGTACCGTGGATGCCTGGGGCATTTTCCAGGATCGCTCGGGCAAAGTGGTCAAGCGATTTACGGTCGTCATGCATTGCAGCTGGGATGGTGATACCGGTACGCTGGACGAAGATTTCACTTACTCGGACGGCACCACACAAAAACGCGTGTGGACGCTGAAAAAAGTCGGCAACAATCGCTACATTGGTACCGCAGATGATGTCATCGGCGAGGCCGATGGTACGACCGGTGGCAACGCGCTGAACTGGAAATATGTGCTGGCACTGCCAGTCGATGGCAAGGTGTATCACGTTAATTTCGATGACTGGATGTACCAGATGGACGACAACGTGATGCTCAATCGCGCTGCGATGAGCAAGTTCGGCATCCGGCTGGGCGAAGTCACGCTCTCATTTCGCAAGAGGCCTCAGTAATGCCACAGTCTCTGCAAGCGACACCGCCCCATCCGTCGGGTACGCTGTATGCGCCTGCAGGTCGCACAATGAATCCGCGTATCCGACACTGGCAGGGAGCACGCATCTGGGTGATCGGTGCCTCGACCGGCATCGGTGCGGAAACGGCCAAACTCTTGCTGGACAAAGGTGCGCGGGTCGCGATTTCGGCGCGTAACGCCGATGCACTGACGGCGATTGCAGGCGGACACCCTCAGGCCCTCGCACTGCCACTGGATGTTACGCAGCATGCGCAAGTGCTGGCAGCGCGTGATGAGTTGCTTACCGCGTGGGGTGGTCTGGACTTACTGCTGATTGTCGCCGGTGCTTACAACGAAATGCGCGTCGACAATTTCGATATGACGGTGGTGAACCAGCTGCTGGATGTGAACTTGCGCGGCGTATTTCACTGCATTGATGCGTTGCTGCCGACCTTGCTCCATCAGCAAACCGGCGGGATCGGCATCGTCTCATCGGTCGCAGGCTATTCGGGCTTGCCCAAAGCACTGGTATACGGTCCCACGAAAGCCGCGCTGATCAACCTGTGCGAATCCCTGTATTTCGATCTGCATCCCCGCGGCCACGCGGTCTACATGATTAACCCGGGTTTCGTTGCCACGCCCGCGACAGCCCAAAACACGTTTGTCATGCCGGGCCTGATTAGCGCCGAACAGGCTGCTCGAGAAATCGTGAATGGTATAGAAAAAGGTGTTTTCCACATTCACTTTCCGAAAGGGTTTACCAACTGGCTGCGCATGGCAAGACTTTTGCCCTACCGGTGGTATTTTTCACTGATCCATAAAGTGACCGGCCTATGAATCACGACGCCAGCCTGCAAAAACTGATTAACTTTTTTGAAACGATCGCACCCGACAACATCGGGCAGCTGGCGCAGGTGTATACCGAAGATGTGTTTTTCAAGGATCCGTTCAACGAAGTGCACGGACTGTCCGAAGTAGCACGCATTTTTTCGCACATGTTTGAACAGGTTGACCAGCCGCGCTTTGTCGTGACAGGCCATGTGTTGCAGGGCGATCAGGCATTTCTGACTTGGGATTTTCTGTTCCGCATGAAACGCTTTTCATCTGATGAGCAGTGCGTGCGTGGCGCAACGCATCTGCGTTTCACAAACGACGGGCGCGCAAATTTCCACCGCGACTACTGGGATGCGGCGGAAGAACTCTATGAAAAGCTGCCCGTACTGGGCACGATGATGCGCGGCCTGAAAAAACTGGCGCGTCGTTGAGCCACTTCTCGCAGCTTCACCTGAAGCGCTGCCTGAGCCCCTACATTTTCGATTTTTTCCTAGTGCGCGAAGCAGTAGTTTTTTTCGCTGCTGAGGCGGTCTTTTTTGCTGGTGTTTTCTTTGCTACCGCGGGCTTCCGGCCCGAAGACTTCTTCGCCGGTGCGACGGCCTGATTGACTGCCTGCGTGAACTGGTCCTGTACGGTATTCCACCACAACGCCGGATTGGCGAATTGCGCTGCGAAAGCGGCGGGGTCGGGCATCGCCGAAGTTGCTCGCGCAGATGGGTCGGTGGACTCAGCGGGCTTGTCAAAGGACTTATCAAACGGTGACTCGAACGAGGGCTTGCCATCAGATGCAGGCCGACTGGCGCCCGCTCCGGAAAAACTCTGGCCCATCGTCTGAATGGCCGACAATGTGGCACTCTGAACTTCCAGCGTCTGTATCGTGGTGCGCAACATGTTCATGTTCATTTGCAACCAGGACTCGACTGCCTTGAGGTCAGTAATTTGTTTGTTGATGTCATCAGGTGACATCGAAGGCATCGACATTCCGGGTATTTTCATAGCGCCCCACATATTGCGAACAAACTCCAGGGTATCGTTCATTGCACCGGCTCCCGGCAAACCACCCAAGTCATTACTGGACATTACTTATCTCCCCAGGCAGCATCGTAAAAACAGTTCAGAACACATCAGAACGGCTGTCGCCATTCTTTGCCGCAAAAGAGTAACAGATCGGATCGGGATGCCCCCAGCCAAGTGGCCTGTCTGCGGCGCTACATCAAATCGCACGCCGCAAAACAGCACAGCGGATTTGACCCCGGTAAACTAGCTACATGTCCGCGCGCCATCCTTTTCCCAACTCGCTGCTGCCCTCCGGTCGCAAATCCGGATTCATGGCACTGCTACTACTGGTATCGCTGCTCGCGCATTTATTCATTATCGATTGGGCCAGAGACAGTCTCGCCATCGTATCGCTGCTGGATGACGATGAGGACGTGATGCAGGTCACGCTGCACACGGCATTGTCACCACCATCGCCCAAAGCGGCTTTGCCCAAGCCAATGCCTTCACCGCCGGCACCCGACCAAACCTCAGCGCGCTTACCTGCGCCTGCGCCTGTCCCCGTACCTGCAGCCGAAACAGCGCTCGCCACTGGGCCTTCAAGCCCGCCGGTCGCAGTCAGCGATATCGCGCCCGATGCAGGAAAAAATGACTTGGCAGCAAAACCCTCTGAAAACGCAGCCGAACCGATCGTTTCACCGCCACCCGAGACTGTCGCGGCATTGACGCCCGCCGCCAGCCCTACACAGAC
>CAZXDB010000010.1:18657-54200 GCA_964639465.1 uncultured Bifidobacterium sp.
AGACAGAGACAGAGGCCGAACCAGCAACGCTTACTTCAGCAACTCCGCCTATGGCCACCGTCACTGACAAACCGGCGCTTTTTTCGCAGTTCAGTCTACCGCCCTCTGCGAATCTGGGCTATGACGCGGTCGCGATCAAAGGCAACAGCAAGGTGGAAGGCAAGGGTCTGGTGAAATGGATGCAGAATGGTCGTCAGTATTCGATCTCTGGCGAGGCGTCGGTTTTGTTTTTATCGGTACTCAGCTATCGCAGTGAGGGTCATCTCACCGACGTGGGTATCCTGCCCGAGATCTATGTCGAAAAGCGTCTCGGGAAATCATCGACGAATACGCATTTTCACCGCGAGCGCCAAACCATCAGTTTCTCCGCTTCCACGAATAGTTATCCTGTCAAAGGCGGCGAGCAGGATCGCGGCAGCGTGTTCTGGCAGCTGGCCGGACTGGCACGCGGCAACCCGGACAAGCTACAGGCGGGCTTGTCGTTCGAACTGATCATCGCCGGGAACCGTACCGCGGATCCCTGGCAGGTCACGGTTCTGGGGCGCGAACCGGTTGCGATGGCACAAGGTAGTACGGAAGCCTGGCATCTCCGCATTGTTCGACAAGACGGCGGCGCAGACTATCAGCTTGAGGTCTGGCTCGCACCCGCACAGGACTGGTATCCGGTCAAAATCCTGTATGTGGATCGCAAGGGCACCACGCTTGGGTTAACCTTGGCGACTCTTGAAAAAAAATGAATGCCGACCCGAAAGATCCAATCTCTGGCGGCACCCGACCGAAAGAACACCTGATGACTTTGACTCTGAAGAAATTTTCTCTCATCGCTACCAGC
The DNA here is from genome assembly GCA_964639465.1 of uncultured Bifidobacterium sp. Classification (GTDB taxonomy): domain Bacteria; phylum Pseudomonadota; class Gammaproteobacteria; order Burkholderiales; family Burkholderiaceae_D; genus Pernthalerella. Next base: position 19,490 of record CAZXDB010000010.1, read on the forward strand.
TTGCTGCTCGTCTCGGGCCTCGCGACGGCACAAGACAAGATGACCGGCAATCCGCCACCATCGAGCCAGTTGCAATACCGTCTGCGCGCCGACATCAAAGGGCTATCGGTTGAAGGGCAAGGCCAAATTGACTGGCAATTCGATGCCAAACAATACCGACTGATCTTCGATACCAGCACGCAGCTGACCGGTCAGCTGATGTCGGAAAAGAGTGAAGGTGCGATTGATCGAAATGGACTGGTACCAGCGAATTTTGTACTGAAGCGCTTGCGCAAGGAACCGGTGGCAGTCGTTTTCGACCGTCGCGCCGGTCAGATTAATTTTGCCGGTGATATTCCCGCGCACAAAATTCAGGGTGGTGAACAAGACCGACTCAGCGTGCTGTGGCAATTACTATCAATGGCTCGCGCGCGCCCCGGAAATTTCACGCCCGGCTCAACCTGGAAATTTTTTGTCGCCGGCCATCGTGGCGGCGAAGCCTGGACATTTCAGGTGAAAGATAAACAACGACTGCGCACCAGTCTGGGTGACATCGACACGCTGCATGTGGTCCACTTGCCGACCGATCCCGGCGGTGGCCGACAAGTCGATATCTGGCTTGCACCTTCGCAGGAATGGTTTCCGGTCCGGCTACGCTTTACCGAACCCGGCGGCAATTCGATCGAACAAACGATTGAAAAGATCACGAAAAAATGAGTTCTTCGGCGCTCGTACTTTTCTCAGGCGGACAGGATTCGACCACCTGCCTTGCTTGGGCCTTGTCGCGCTATGCGCATGTTGAGACATTGGGATTTAATTATGGCCAGCGGCATGCAATTGAGCTGAGTCTGCGACCGCAACTGCTGACGGCTCTGCGCACATTGAACGCTGACTGGCATGTGCGACTGGGCGAAGATCATTCACTCGATCTGTCGCTGCTCGCGCAAATTTCCGACACAGCCCTCACGAGTGACCAGCAGATTGCGATGCAGGCCAATGGCTTGCCAAATACTTTCGTACCGGGTCGTAATCTGCTGTTCATTACCGTGGCCGCTGCGCTGGCTTATCGTCGAGGCATTGACGTGATCGTCGGCGGCATGTGCGAGACGGATTACTCCGGTTATCCGGACTGCCGTGACGAAAGTCTGCGCGCGCTTGAATCGGCGCTGCAACTGGGTATGGCGACAACACTGGACTTGCAAACACCCTTGATGTGGCTGAACAAGTCGGCGACCTGGCAACTCGCTGAAGAGCTTGGTGGTGCGCCGCTGGTCGAGCTGATTCGAACTGAAACGCACACCTGCTATCTGGGCGAAAGAGGCACGCTGCATGACTGGGGACATGGCTGTGGCAGCTGCCCGGCTTGTGAATTGCGTGCGAAGGGTTATATTGAATACACGCAGCTAGCGCATCAACACTCAAGCCGCATGCCGTCCTGATACCGGCGCTGTCTTCACACCAGACTTCAGACCATCGAGCAAGCGCGCTTCTTTCTGCTTTGCGTTGCTTAGATGCCTTTCCTTCACATGACCATAGCCCCGGATATCTTCCGGAATGCGGGCCAGCTCAATCATTTGCGGCAGATTGTCGCTGGTGAGTTGTGGCAGCAAGTTGGCAATGGTGTCGCGATATTCGCCAATCAATGCACGCTCACTCTTGCGCTCATCGGTATAACCAAACGGATCCAGCACGCTGCCACGCAGGAAGCGCAATTTTGCCAGCAGCGGGAACACCATACCGACCCAGCTGCCAAATTGCCGTTTAACCAGATGACCATGTGCGTCACGCTTTGAAAGCAGCGGCGGTGCGAGATGGTATTTGATCGAATAATTACCCTCGAACATACCGGCAATTTTTTGCTTGAAGGCCGGAGCGCTGTGCAAACGCGCGACTTCGTATTCATCTTTGTAAGCCATGAGCTTGAACAGATAGCGCGCGACGGCTTCTGTCAGACGCAGGCTTTGCCCGTCGGATGCCAGTTTGCTTTCGGCTGCGCGAACTTCGGCGACAAAATTTTTGTAGCCGTCAGCGTAAGCAGCGTTCTGGTAATCGGTGAGGAAGGCGATGCGTCGCTGGATGGTTTCATCGAGTGTGGGCGCGCGCTTGAATTCAATCACCTGTGCGGGCGCCAGCGCTTTCATTTCTTTTTCGACCGCATCCAGATTGTCAGCGGCCAAGCGACCCCAGGCAAACGACTGCTGATTGAAGTCAACCGACACGCCATTGAGCTCAATGGCTTTCAGCAGTGACTGCTCGGACAGCGGTACCCAGCCGCGCTGAAATGCATAGCCGAGCATGAACATATTGGTCGCAATCGAATCGCCCATCAGGGCAGTAGCGATCTTGCCTGCATCGACAGCAGCGACGGCCTCATCACCGCAGGCTTTGCGAATATTGTCGGCCGCGCTGGCATCCGGATAGATCCAGTCCGGATTTTTGACAAAGGCAGCGGTCGGCGCGAGTGTCGTATTAATGACTGCGTGGGTACGGCCGCTTCCCATGCGCGCAATAGCATCTTTGCTAGCGGCGACGATCACGTCACAACCAATCACCAGATCCGCTGCGCCTGTACCGACACGGGTGGAATGAATCTGGTCATCGTTTTCTGCCAGACGTACATGCGACGTCACCGGCCCGCCTTTTTGCGCAAGACCACTCATGTCGAGCACGCTGCAAGCCTTGCCGGCGACGTGCGCCGCCATGGCCAAAATCTGGCCCACGGTCACCACACCAGTGCCGCCAATCCCCGTCACCAGCACGCCGAACGGGTCACCGAGCGAAGGCAGTTGTGGTGCATTCAGTTTGGCCGCACGTGACATCGCGGATATCGCGCTGCCGCTTGCATCCTTCATCGCGGCTTTTTTCGGCTTCTTCAGCTGTCCGCCTTCGACGGTGACGAAGCTCGGGCAGAAACCGGTCACGCAAGAAAAATCCTTGTTGCAGCTGGACTGGTTAATCTGACGCTTGCGACCGAATTCCGTTTCCAGTGGCTCAACCGACAAGCAGTTCGATTTAACGCTGCAATCGCCGCAACCTTCGCACACGGCTTCATTGATGACTGCACGCTTGGCCGGATCTGGGAAGGCATTGCGCTTCCTGCGACGACGCTTTTCTGACGCGCACGTCTGGTCATAGATGATGGCGGAGACGCCTTTGATTTCACGCATTTCACGCTGCACCGCATCGAGTTCGCTACGATGACGAATCGTCACGCCCGGGGCCCAGTTGGTGGTCGCTGGGTATTTGTCCGGCTCATCAGTGACCACGACAATGGGCGTCACGCCTTCAGCCGCGACCTGACGCGAAATCGTCGCAGGATCAAGCGGGCCATCATGGGTCTGACCACCGGTCATCGCAACCGCATCATTGAACAGAATTTTGTAGGTCATGTTGACCTTGGCTGCGGCGGATGCACGAATCGCCAGCAAGCCCGAGTGATAGTAAGTACCGTCACCAATGTTGGCGAACACATGCTGTTCGGTGGTGAAGGGTGCATGACCGATCCAGGTGGTTCCCTCGGCACCCATGTGCGTGAAGGTCGAGGTCGAGCGATCCATCCACAAGGCCATGTAGTGGCAACCAATACCGGCGAGTGCGCGACTGCCTTCCGGCACACGCGTGGAGGTATTGTGCGGACAGCCCGAGCAGAAATACGGGGTACGGTCTGTTTGCGGATTCGGACCGGTGCTAACTTTGAGCACCGCTTCGCGCGACTCGAGATAAGCAATGCGCTCGCGCACACGCTGCTCGACCGGATGACCGGCAAAATATGTCGAGATACGTGCAGCAATCGCACGCGCAATTTGGGTTGGATTCAGTTCATACGTGCCGGGCAGCAGCCATTCACCATGGCCGGTACGGCGCGTATTACTCCATTCACCGGTGTCATCAAATTTACCGACGACGCGGGGCCGCACATCATTGCGCCAGTTGTAGAGTTCTTCCTTGAGCTGATATTCGAGCAGCTGACGTTTTTCTTCCACGACCAGAATTTCTTCGAGACCTGTGGCAAACGCACGCGTGCCTTCAGCTTCGAGTGGCCAGCTCATGCCCACTTTGTAGAGACGCAAGCCAATGTCACGCGCAACCGATTCGGTGATGCCCAGATCATCAAGCGCCTGACGGGTATCGAGATACGATTTGCCAGCGGTCATGATGCCGAAACGCGCATGCGGGCTGTCCCAGACCACGCGGTTGAGTTGGTTCGCGCGTGCATAGGCCAGCGCTGCATACCATTTGTAATTGACCAGCCGCGCTTCCTGTTCGAGCACGCCATCGGGCCAGCGAATATTTAGGCCACCAGCCGGCATATCGAAGTCTTCGGGCAAGGCAATTTTCACGCGCCCGGGATCAATATCAACGGTGGCACCCGACTCGACCACATCAGTGACGCATTTCATCGCGACCCACAAACCCGTGTAACGACTCATTGCAAAACCATGCAAGCCGTAATCCAGATATTCCTGCACCGATGACGGATAGAGCACGGGCAAGCCGCAGGCTTTCAGTATGTGTTCACTCTGGTGGGCATTGGTCGACGATTTGGCCGCGTGATCATCACCGGCCAGTGCCAGTACGCCGCCATTCGGGGCTGTGCCTGCAGCGACCGCGTGCTTGAAGACATCACCGGAGCGGTCGACGCCGGGGCCTTTGCCGTACCAGATCGAAAACACGCCGTCGTATTTCGCACCCGGAAAAAGATTGACCTGCTGCGTGCCCCAGATCGAGGTGGCGGCAAGATCTTCGTTGACGCCAGGTTGAAAGCGCACATGATGCGCTTCGAGATGTTTTCTGGCCTTGGCTGCGGTCTGATCCACACTACCCAGCGGCGAGCCGCGGTAACCGGTAATGAAGCCTGCGGTGTTGAGACCCGCGGCGAGATCACGCTGGCGCTGCATCATCGGCAAACGAACCAGCGCCTGGGTGCCGGTCAGGAAAACACGGCCGCGTTCAAGCGTGTATTTGTCATCCAGTGAGATGGCGTCCGGCTGCAGTGCGTGCTGCTTGTCCAGTGGTGCATTCATGACGGTGTTCCCCCAATTTTTATCGCTGTTGGACAAAGTATAGGCAGACACCAAGGTATCGTAAAATCACAAATACGCAAGCTTAATATCTGAAAATCTAATACCTGGAGCGCCTGCCCTTGTCTCTCAATAACGTCACCCTGCGGCAATTACGCTATTTCGTGGCGGCAGCCCGCAACGGGCAGTTTTCGATGGCGGCTTCCAGCGAAAACGTGTCTCAGTCGGCGATCACGAATGCGGTGCTGGCGCTAGAGAAAGCACTGGGCGTGCGACTTTTCTACCGTCTGGCGCAAGGCGTGTCGCTGACGCCGGAAGGTCAGGACTTTTTCCTGCAGGCCTGCCACATCCTGGATTCGGTACGTGATGCAACGCACAAGCCGCGGTTTCTCGCCCGTCAGTTGCGCGGCAAAGTCAGGATGGCAGCATCCTATACCGTGCTGGGCTACCTGCTGCCAGACCTCCTCGCGCGCTTTCGCGCTAGCTATCCGGAAGTGGAAATCGATTTACGCGATATGGACCGCGCAAGCATTGAAGAGGCGGTGCTAAACCGGGAGGTTGATCTGGGCGTGGCGATTCTTTCCAATATCCGCAAGCCCGAGCGTTTTGCTCATGCGGTGATGGTACGCTCGCGCCGGCAACTGTGGGTCGCACCTGATCATCCGCTCGCGAAAATTCCATCGCCCTCGCTGAAAGACATCGCGCAACATCCGTACATCATGGTGACCGCTGACGAGGCCGAGGAATCCACACTGACTTACTGGAAATCACGCCGGATCAAACCCAATATTGTGTTTCGCACCATGTCGATCGAGGCAGTGCGGGGTCTGGTCGCGCATGGATTCGGCGTAACAGCACTGTCGGATATGGTGTTCCGCCCCTGGTCGCTCGAGGGTAAGCGTATCGAAGCACGCCCCATCCTTGATCTCGTGCCGCCGATGGAAGTGGGTGCACTCTGGCATCCCAATGTCAGGATGAACACACACGCCGAGGCATTGCAGCAGTTTTTGCTGCATGCCTATGGGCAGTGATGGTTTTCCTGATCTTTCTGTAACAAGTGGTAAACGCATGACCTCACCCTGCACCTGACGAGCAATCATTGCCGTGTCGGGTCAGTCTTCACAAAACAGTTTGTGCGGATGAGCCCCGGTAATTAACCTAGGCAAAGGTGATCTATGAAACAGCACACATTTCGTTGGTTAATGACGGTGGGACTGCTGACAAGCGCTCTGGCCCATGCCGATCATCACCGGGGTGAAGGCATGCCCAGCGACGGCATGCATCATGGTGAAGGTATGCACCACGGCGATGGCATGCACGATGATGCAATGCGAGGCGACCGTATTCCACCCATGTTCGGACAGTTTGACAAGAATAAAGACGGGCGCGTGAGCCGCGACGAGGCGCGTGAAGGTGCGGACCGCATGTTCGCCGAAATTGATACCGACAAAGATGGTTTCATCTCAACCCTAGAAATGCAAGCGCATCATCGGGCGATGCGTGAAAAATTCCGTCAGAGCATTCGCGACAGCTGGAAGAAAGCCGATACCGATGGTGACGGCGCGTTGAGCCGAGCCGAGGTAGGTAACGCAAAAATGCCGCGGCTGATGCGTGATTTCGACAAGCTGGACAAAAACAAGGATGGCAAACTGACTCAGGATGAGATGGCGACTGCGCTGCGACCCCGACCCGCACCGCAACCCTGAGCCTTCAGAAGCTCTTCATGTACTGATTGGTCTGAACCCCGCGCCCACCTCCGGCGCGTTGCGGACCCCGTCAATGATGCGGGTCCGCTTTTTTATGCGCCATCACCGCAGCCACCGCCTCGGTGCGTGCTGCGCGTATCGCCTGCGCAATGACCTCTGCCGGCTTGTCGGGATGGCTGGCCGTGACCCGGCCTGCGATTTGCCCGCCAGGCACCGACTGCGCAGCAGCGAGCACTGCTTGCAGAAAAGCCGCTTGCGGAAACGGACGATCTTCGAATCCTGTACGGCCACGATGATCGCATTCACTGGCGATCAATAACTCGTTGAAGCGCGCGGGCTTGCGGAACGCATCGCAACGCTCGAGCATTTTCACCAGGGTATCGGCGCGCATCTCGAACGCCCGTCCGACATTGCCATGCTCGCGCGCGGTCATCACAGCCAGATCGCGCACATCGCTGGGGATTTTCAGTCGCTGACACAATGCCTCGACCAAAGTCACACTGCGCGTTTCATGCGCGATATGTTTCGGCCACTGTTCAGGCGGCGTTGTACCCTTGCCCAGGTCATGTACCAGCGCTGCAAAACGTACTGCGAGCGAAGTTGAACGTTGCGCTGCGGTGTCGATCACCATCATCACATGAACCAGCGTATCGATTTCAGGATGATGCGCGGCCGGCTGCGGCACACCATCCAACGCCGCGAGTTCCGGCAGAATCCGCGCCAGCGCGCCCGCCTCGTGCAGCACGCGGAACAGGCGCGAGGGCTTTGCTTCCATCATTCCGCGCGAAAGCTCCTGCCAGACGCGCTCGGGCACCAGTGCATCGACCTCACCGGAAGCGACCATATGCTGCATCAGCGACAGTGTTTCGGGCGCGACTGAAAAGTCAGTGAAGCGGGCCGCAAAACGTGCAACACGCAAGATGCGCACAGGATCTTCGGCAAACGCGGGGGACACATGCCGGAAGACGCGCGCCTGCAAATCAGCGCGTCCGCCATAGGGATCAATCAGTGTGCCATCAGCATCCTGCGCGATGGCATTGATGGTGAGATCACGTCGCGACAAATCCTGTTCCAGCGTGACATCCGGCGCTGCGTGAAAGCTGAAACCGGTATAGCCGGGTGCCGTTTTACGCTCGGTACGCGCGAGCGCATATTCTTCATGCGTATCGGGATGCAGAAAAACAGGGAAGTCTCTCCCAACCGAAAGAAAGCCTTGAGCACGCATCTGATCCGGTGTCGCGCCCACCACAACGTAATCACGATCCTTGACGGGCAAACCCAGCAGGGCATCGCGTACCGCACCGCCGACCACATAGGTTTTGACGGGCCCACTCATGCGTCAGCGTGGTGCGAGATAGTGCGGCGCGACCGCTTCCAATGCGGTCGGATGCCATGCAGGTGGCAAAGGAAAATCGCCACTGGCAACATTGTCGGCTTTCATGGAGTCGAGATTGTCGCGACTCATGACGGGACCACCCGGCACATGCTCGAGCAAGAAAGCCTGAATGCGTGCCAGTGACGCAGGCAATCCAATGACGGGCCGTCGATGGTGCGCGTAGGTTCCGGAAAGACGGATCAGCTCGCGCAAGCTGTACACATGAGGACCAACAAGCTCGTACACTTTACCGATGCTCTGAGGATCATCCAGCGCATCGACAAAAGCCTGCGCAAGATCACCGACAAACACAGGCTGGAATTTTGCATCGGCACCGCCCACCACCATGACGGGCAGTATGGCCTGCATGCGCGCAAACACATTCAAAAATTGATCTTCAGGGCCGAACACCACGGAAGGACGAAAAGAGGTGACCTCAAGTTCTGGCGTGGTGCGCATGATTTGCTCACCCGCGGCTTTGGAACGCTGATACATGGAGGGCGCGTCGCTAGCGGCACCGAGTGCGCACATGTGTAGACAACGCTTCACGCCCAGCCTGCTGCATGCCTGAGCAATGCGCCGTGGCAGCGCGACATGGGCTTGCTCGAATTGCGGACCCCAGGGATTACCGGGTTTTGAATGCAGCACGCCGACCAGATTGACTACCACGTCTGCTTGCGCAATCAGGCGATCCAACGTGGCATCGTCATGGATATCAGCTTCAACTACTTGTACGGTGGGCAGCACCAGCAAATGACTCGCACGCGGCAAGTGGCGCGTAGGTACGACGACCTGATGGCCAGCCGCAGCGAGCCGCGCTACGATGTGCGAGCCGATGAAACCGCTGCCGCCAATCACTAAAACAGCATCGTGATGCATGATAGTCATGGCAGATCACCGGGTTCGGTGAGATTCGCATCACGCGGTGTCACTGTGCCCAGTCGAATTTTCATGGACTGAGGCTTGTTTTCAAACATGGCGGCATACCAGGTGGTATTGGCCATCACGTTTTTTACGTACACCCGTGTTTCGGTAAACGGAATCGTTTCAGCGAAAATCGCACCTTCGACCGGTTTGTCGAGCGTCGAACGCCACTGACGCGGACGGCCCGGCCCGGCATTGTAAGCCGCGGTAGCCAGCGTCTGCGAGCCACCCAGGTTAGCGAGCACCATGTTCAGGTATTGCGTGCCTAGCGTGATGTTGGTCTTGATGTCATTCAGACTGCTGAGACTGAAACCGGTCATGCCAATTTTGCGGGCCACATAGGTCGCTGTCGTGGGCATGATCTGCATCAGACCCGATGCGCCAACGTGAGAACGTGCCGAACGAATGAAACGTGATTCCTGACGGATCAGCCCGTAGACCCAGGCTTTGTCGAGGCTGATAGGGCGTGTGGCCGCTTGCATGATGTCGTCATACGGTGTCGGGTAGCGCTGTGTCAGATCGAGTTCGACTTTCGTCCGATCGGCGGTGGTGACCATACGGTCCAGTACTTCGCTGCGACGCGCGAATTCAGCGGCAGCGAGCAACTGGCGCTCGCTCATTTTGCGCAGCTGCCAGTTCCATTCGCGATTACCTTCGAAACGCAATTCCATATCGAAGAATTTCAGTGCATGACGAAGGCCGGGATTATTTGATGCCTCGGCAATTTCATCGGCCTTCGATGGCTGCGGACGCGGCAAGGGTGCGACCTTGAGTCCCAGCTCTTCCATGGCGAGGATGCCGTAAAAATTATGTTGTCCCGCAATCAGCTGAAAATATTTATACGCTTCTTCCGTCGTGCCGGCAGCCAGCAGCGCGCGTCCGCGCCAGTAAATCCAGGCAGGGTCTTTCTGCAGATCGGCGGGCATGGTCTCGATCGCTTTGGTTACCATGGGCCAGTCGGCTTCACGCAAGGCAGCGCGCGCGCGCCACTGATAGCCCTCCTGTGATAAGGACGCGCCCCAGGTCTTGCGCCAGTACGGCGCCGCATCTCTGGACAAGGCCAGCGATGCAGGTAACGCGACCTGTGCCCAGGCAGCGGCGCGTTCCTCGCCGGACAAGCGGGTCTGAATGCGCTCAAGGGCTTTGGCAGCGCGGCCAACATCGGTGCGCGCCACGCGCCCGATGGCAATCACCAGCAATTCGCGTGCGGATCGTGAGCCGCTCACGCCCTGATCAATGATGGTGGTGGGCTTGTCTATCGCTTGTACGAGCCGCTTCTCGTTCACATCCGTGAACGCGGCAATACGTCGCGCTGTACCGGGTACGCCAAATTCCACCGCCAGACGAATCTGCCGCCATACATCGGCTTCGCTGAACTGCTTTTCGCGCTGCAGACGACCGATCAGATCGACACAGCCTTCACCATACGCCTTCGGCTGAATCAGCAGCTCCTGCGCGGCTTTGACGACGTTTTCGCCTTTGACGATTTTCGAGGACAGCGCATAGCATTTGAGCTGGGTGTCGTCATTGAGAACAAACTGCGGATACTGCTCATCAAACAGGTGCCAGTCGCGCGCACGACCGATCAGCAGTAGCCAGTCATTACGCAGTCGATCCCCAATGGCCGTTCCTTCATGTCGTGACAGAAAGCTGCGCACTTCCCCTTCGGGCGCTGAGGCCAGTCTCGGATAGAGCTTGTAGTATTCAATGTATGACTGCACCGGATAGTCACCGAGACGCGCGGCGATCCGGCCGGCCTCACCCGTATCGCCCCGCAACGCCGCTTCGCGCAAAGCGATGAAATCTGCATCGGCGGCATTGAGCACAATCGGCACACGTTTTGCCGCATTCGCTGACAAAGGTGCGAAGGTCACCGCAAGCGAAGCAGCACAAAAAAGTGATAAAGCGATCCAGCGTTTCGTTGTCATGCCAATCCCGGGTTTCTATTAATAAACAGCTTGTTTAGAATAGCATGCACTCACGAAACGAATCGATAGAGAAAGCGCCCTTATCATTCATGAAAACCAGTCCGGCAAAAGCAGATCTGCGTAAAGAACTGATTGCAGCACGCAAAGCGATGATGGCTGATGTGAAAACGCAGGCTGACGCGCGCATTGCAGCGCAACTATCCTCTTGGCTGGACGCACATCAAGTACGGGTGCTCGGCGCCTATCTTCCGATGGCCGGTGAGCCCGATCTGTTGCCACTGTGCGCAGCACTGCCAGGACGTGGCATTCAGGTGGCCATGCCCGTGGTTCTGGAAAAAAATCAACCCTTGCGCTTTGTGCACTGGCAAGCCGGCGATGCGCTGGCACGCGATGCCAGCGGCACCATGGCGCCCGCTGACCGGACGCGCTTTGTGACACCGGATGCGATCCTCGCACCCTGCTTAGGCTTCACCGAGACGGGCCTGCGCCTAGGCTACGGCGGTGGTTATTTTGATCGCACACTGGCGCAAATACCCCGACCACTGTCGATCGGGATTGCCTATGCGTCTACCAAAGTGGTCTTTGCTGCAGACATCTTCGACATTGCCCTCGATGTGATCCTGACGGACTGATCAGCGGCGGGTCAGGCGCTGCCAGATCGCGATGGTCGGCGCGGACTGATTCAACGTGTAAAAGTGCAAGCCCGGTGCGCCGCCAGTGATCAGGCGCTCACACAACTGCGTGACGACGTCCAGCCCAAAGGCGCGGATGGATTCACTATCATCACCAAAGCTGGCGAGTTTGAGGCGAATCCAGCGCGGAATCTCGGCACCGCACATATCGGAAAAACGCATCAGCTGGGTGTAATTGGTGATCGGCATGATGCCTGCGACCACCGGCACATCGACGCCGGCTTTGTGTGTTTCATCGACAAAGCGGAAATACGCATCCGGATTGTAGAAATACTGCGTGATCGCCGAATTGGCACCCGCTTTGATCTTGCCGATGAAATGTTTCAAATCGTCTTGCGGCGAGCGCGCTTGCGGATGCATCTCGGGATAAGCTGCAGCTTCGATATGAAACCAGTCGCCGGTTTCAGCACGAATGAATTCGATCAGCTCGCTGGCATGACTGAGTTCGCCGGAAAGGCCGCCAAAACCACTAGGCAGATCACCGCGCAGCGCAACCATCTGACGGATGCCATGCGACTTGTATTCATTGATGATCTCGCGCAGCTCGGCGCGACTGCGGCCAATGCAAGACAAATGCGGCGCTGCCTGATGACCTTCGCGCTGGATCTCCAGCACGGTGTCGCGGGTACCCGCCTGAGTCGATCCGGCCGCGCCAAAGGTGACAGAAAAATATTCCGGTGCGAGCTCAGCGAGTCGCTTGCGCGCTGCACGCAGTTTTTCCGCGCCCTCGGGTGTCTTGGGCGGGAAAAATTCCATACTTAAAGCGGTGGTAGTCATTGGGCAAATAATTTAATTGCGTATCAGGATCGCCGATAACAGCCAGGACAACAGGCTGTAGACGAAAGCGCCGAGCACGGCCGAACCAAATCCTGCTACCTGAAAACCGGTGACCAGATCAGCGACTGCCCAGAACATCAGGCCATTGATCACGAACACAAACAAGCCGAGCGTCAGGAAAGTGACGGGCAGCGTAAGCAGAATCAGGATGGGACGAATCAGTGTGTTGACCAGGCCGAGAACCAGCGCGGCAGTCAAGGCCGTGGTGAAACTGTCCACCTGCACCGAATCGACCAGATGGGGCAGGGCAAAAATGGCGGCTGTGTTGATCAGCCAGAGAATCAGCAGGCGCATGTGTGGCGCGTGAGCGTTGTCGGTGAAGGAGACGCCTGCATCGCCGGGCCTCGTGAGCCCGGCGATGCATCGTTGATGCAAGTGTTAGTAGCGGTAGTGCTCAGGCTTGAACGGACCCACCGTGGTCACACCGATATACGACGCTTGCTCTTCGGTCAACTCGGTCAGCTGCGCGTTCAGTGTCTTCAGCTGCAGACGCGCGACTTTCTCGTCGAGGTGCTTGGGCAGAGTGTACACGCCGATTGGGTACGCTTTCGTGTTGGTAAACAACTCGATTTGCGCAATCGTCTGGTTCGCAAACGACGAGCTCATCACATACGACGGATGGCCGGTGCCGCAACCCAGATTCACCAGACGACCTTCGGCCAGCAGAATGATGCGCTTGCCATCAGGGAAAATCACGTGATCGACCTGCGGCTTGATGTTCTCCCAGGTGTACTGCTTCAGCGCGACGACTTCGATTTCATTGTCGAAGTGACCGATGTTGCAAACGATGGCCTGATCTTTCATCTTCTTCATGTGCTCGTGCGTGATCACATGGTAGTTGCCGGTTGCGGTCACGAAGATGTCGGCGTGTTCGGCCGCATAGTCCATGGTCACGACGCGATAACCTTCCATCGCCGCCTGCAGTGCGCAAATCGGATCGATTTCAGTCACCCAGACCTGAGCGGACAGCGCACGCAGTGCCTGTGCAGAGCCCTTGCCCACATCGCCGTAACCGGCAACGACGGCGACTTTACCGGCGATCATGACGTCGGTTGCGCGCTTGATGGCATCCACCAGCGATTCGCGGCAGCCGTATAGGTTGTCGAACTTGGACTTGGTGACCGAGTCATTGACGTTAATGGCGGGGAAAGCAAGCTTGCCTTCTTTGTGCATCTGATACAGACGATGCACACCGGTCGTGGTCTCTTCGGTCACGCCGATGATCTGGGCCAGACGTGTCGAGTACCAAGTCTTGTCGGTCGCGAGTTTTTTCTTGATCGAGTTGAATAGGCAAATCGATTCTTCCGAATCAGGATGATCCAGTACGCTGATATCTTTTTCGGCGCGGGTACCCAGATGCAGCAGCAGCGTGGCGTCGCCGCCGTCATCCAGAATCATGTTCGAGTAGCCACCGTCTGGCCATTCAAAAATACGATGGGTGTAGTCCCAGTACTCGTCGAGGGTTTCGCCTTTGTACGCAAAAACCGGTGTGCCGGCGGCAGCGATGGCAGCTGCTGCGTGATCCTGTGTGGAGTAGATGTTGCATGATGCCCAGCGAACCTGTGCGCCCAACGCTTCGAGCGTCTGGATCAGCACCGCTGTCTGGATCGTCATGTGCAGTGAACCGGTGACGCGTGCGCCCTTGAGGGGTTGCTTGGCAGCGAATTCTGCGCGAATGGCCATCAGACCCGGCATTTCGGTTTCGGCAATACGCATTTCCTTGTTACCAAAGTCAGCGAGACTGATATCGGCAACGTGGTAGTCGTGGGTGGTTGAGTTTTTTAATACGGCGCTCATCACGCTCTCCTTTCAATTGAAAAAAAGTAACGTGAGCGCGGTTGCAGTGAAGACTGGCCAAGCCTGGCGAAATAAAGAGAATTTCGTCGCAACGCTCCTTGGCAGGCCAGAATTTTAACCGAAAAGTTAAAATCGTCGCTGACAAGCGCGCAAAACCGCCCAGATCAGGCCACATAGCGCGCCATACGTGTGGGCGACCGTCACCACCGGCAATGCACTAACCGTGAGAGGTGGCAAGACAAGTTTGAACGCCAGCAGCAAGAGCGCGAACACGGCCCCCGGCCCGCGGGTGCGACAAAACCAGGCCAGCGCGCAGCCCGCCCACAGACCATGCAGGGCACCGGAGAGGCCCGCGTACCACTGAATCTCTGGCGAAAGCCACCACAACAGCAGGCTGGTGCCGGCCGCCGTCCCTAGCCACAGTGAACAGACTTCCGTCAGCCCAATTTCATCCCAGACGTATTCGCAAATCAGCAGCAAGCCCAGCAGGTTGCTCAGGCAATGCCATGCACTTAAGTGCACGAGGTGGCCGGTCATCGAGCGCCAGATTTGTCCATCGGCGATCGGTATGCGATCCCACATCAGCATGTCGGTGGCGCCTGGCCAGACCAGCAAAAGCAGCGAGACAAACGAGACGCCGGCGGCGAACTGCCAGCGGGCCATCGGGTTGGCGATCATCGGCGCCTGTGCAGACGCCGTCCCACCGCAAGGAGTGCGAGTCCCCACACTATGACGTCCCCTTCCATACTGCCACCGCCGCCGGCACTGCGGGTCGTTGGCGTCGCAACAGCATCACTAACGGTGATCGTCAATTCGCCCGGCGCACTCCCGCCATAAGGATCACTCGCATACCAGCGAATGGTGTAGCTGCCGACCGGGCTGACGCCGCTCCAGTTGAACAGACCTGTTGCTGACAGAGTGGCGCCTTCGGGGAGTGCGAGCGCATAAAACACCAGCGCATCACCATCCGCGTCGGTGGCGCGCAATTGCAGTTGCAATCGTTCGCCCCAGCCCAGCTGCTGAGTCGCTGCGGCCTCGGTCACAGGCAGGTTGTTGATCCTGACGCTGGCCGATGCTGTCGCGACTGCGCCGGTACTGTCGATGGCCTCCAGTGTGAAAACATAACGACCCACTGCGGGCGCAGTGAAACTCGCGTCGGCCTTGTCGGCATCGAGCAAGCTGACGCTGGACGGATTGGAAGCAGCAGCACGCCATTGATAGCTGACGATGGGATGCCCGTCGGAAGGTCTGACAATCCCGCGCAGGATGACATTGGCTGATGGCGCCACGACCTGGCTGTCGGTCACCATCTGTATTACCGGGCCGATGGCAGTGAGCGCATTCAGCGCAGCCTGCGCATCCAGCAAACCCGCACCGCATAGACTGGCATTGGCGACCAACGCGCACGCACTGCCGGGCGGCGGCGGTCGCGCCGCGGCGCGCAGTATCGACGTGACTGTCGCGCGATCCAGCGAGGCATTCAATGAGAGCATCAGGGCAATCGTGCCGGTAACGTGCGGTGCGGCCATGCTGGTGCCTAATTTCCATGTGCCCGTATCATCGGCCGGCGTGGTAACGCCGGTATTGCCCAGCGAGTAAACGCCCATGCCTTGGCTGCTGTAACCGGCATAACAATCGGCGGCAAGCGTGCCGCATCCGCCGCCGGGTGCACTGATCAACGTTTCGGGTCCGATGTTGGCGTAGTCGGCATTGTCGCCGTCAAACGCATGCGCAGTAATGGCCAGCGCGCCACGGCAATTGGCCGGCTGATTGACCAGATTCGAGGCACCATTGCCGGATGAAATCACGACGAGGCTTCCGCGGGCATTCACGTCGTCAATGGCACTCTGAAACGTGTCGGAACAAGTACCCGCGCTACCGAGGCTGAGATTGATAACGCGCGCCGGATACGCATTGCGCGGCACGCCAGGCACATCGATACCGGCTGCCCAGCGCATGCCATCGGCGATGTCCGAGGTATAGCCGCCGCATTTGCCCAGTGCACGCACCGGCAGGATACGCACATGGGGCGCAATACCGGTGCCGTACAAACCGTTGTTCATCGACGCAGCGATCACCCCCATCACATGGATGCCATGCCAGCTTGAGCGCATGGCCGACGATCCGCTGACACACTCGCCCGCTGCCACGAAGTCACCAGGGTCGCTGGCATCCGCGTCACGCCCATTGCCATCATTGGCGATGGAAGGGTACGAAATGAAATCGTAGCCCGGCAGCGTGGACTGCAAATCCGCATGTGGCCGATACCCGGTGTCGATCACGGCGACGACGATGCTGCCGCTCCCCAGCGTCAGGTCCCAGCCAGCAGGCAAATCGGCGCCGCCCAGATTGGCACCTGCGGGCGCCATGTAATTCCACTGCCCGGGCGAAGCACCATACACCGGATCATTAGGCAACACACTGTCTGCCTGCATGAGTAGATCCGGTTCGACGTTGAGCACTTCACCGCTCTGACGCAAGCGCGCTGCGATTGCACGCGCCTCCGCCGCAGTCACAGCCGCATTCAGGCGCATCAGATGCGCGCGGCCGGACAACTTGCGATCTGCTGTCATGGGGACATTCGCCAGCGCCGCAAGACGCGAGGCGTTGCCTTGACTCAGTTGCGCATCGATTTTGCCGCCGCGTGTGGGGTGGGGCGTAACGATCAGTCGCTCGACGAGCGGTTCGGATCTTTGCTCGGCGACCGCGACTGACGGTAATCGGGACCCGGCTTTGCGCGTTGCAGTTGCCGCGTGCGCAGCCGCAGATATCGCTGCCAACCATAAGAAGAACAAACCGATAGTAAACGCAGCGCATGGCAAACGCTGCGCAAAATAAATGCGCATGAAGATCGTGAATGCCCATGTGTTTGAGTGACTACAACTCTAGCAGCGAGGCAATCATTTGCGGTGAGGCAAAACGAGTCAGCGCACGGTATTTGCGAAACATGACAATGCATCAATGGCGCCAAGCCATGCATCGATGCGCAGGCTGACGCCAAAAAATTGATGTCGTGCTAATGAAAAATGAAAGGCGAAAAACAAAGGCGAAAAAAAACGGACAAGCGAAGCTTGTCCGTTTTTTTGAAAGACGCTACTGATTTACAAACCGGCAGCTGCCTTGAGTGCCGCGGCCTTGTCAGTCCGCTCCCAGCTGAACTCAGGCTCTTCGCGACCGAAGTGACCGTAGGCTGCTGTCTTGCAGTAGATGGGACGCAGCAAATCGAGCATTTGCACAATGCCTTTCGGACGCAGGTCAAAGAGCTCACTCACGAGTGCGGCGATTTTTTCATCGCTGATTTTGCCCGTGCCGAAAGTCGTGACCATCACTGAGGTTGGCTTGGCAATGCCGATCGCATAGGAAATCTGAATCTGCGCACGTTCGGCCAAACCAGCCGCAACGATGTTTTTAGCGACGTAGCGGCCTGCATAGGCAGCGGAGCGATCCACTTTCGAAGGATCCTTGCCGGAGAAGGCACCGCCGCCATGCGGGGCTGCGCCACCGTAGGTGTCAACAATGATCTTGCGGCCGGTGAGGCCACAGTCGCCCTGCGGACCACCGATGACGAAACGTCCGGTCGGGTTGATCAGGAAGCGGGTGTCCTTCAGCCATTCTTTGGGAACGACCGGCTTGATGATCATTTCGATCGCTGCCTCTTCGATCTGCTTGTGTTCCATTTCCGGTGCATGCTGGGTCGACAGCACGATGGTGTCGATTGCCACCGGCTTGCCATTGACATATTTGAGCGTGACCTGCGATTTGGCATCCGGGCGCAGCCAGGGCAGACGTCCGTCCTTGCGCAACTGCGACTGACGCTCGACGATACGGTGCGAGTAGTGAATCGCGGCAGGCATCAGTTCAGGCGTTTCATTGCATGCGTAACCGAACATCAGGCCCTGGTCACCGGCGCCCTGGTCGAGGTCCATGCCTTTGCCTTCATCGACGCCCTGCGCGATATCGGGTGACTGCTTGTCATAGCAGACCATGACCGCGCAACCTTTGTAGTCGATGCCAAAATCGGTGTTGTCGTAACCGATGGACTTGAGTGTCTCGCGTGCGACCTTGATGTAGTCAACATTAGCGGAGGTGGTGATTTCACCGGCCAGTACGACCAGACCGGTATTGCAGAGCGTCTCGGCAGCGACACGGGCATGCGGATCCTGCTCGAGGATCGCATCGAGAATCGCGTCGGAAATCTGATCGGACACTTTGTCCGGATGACCCTCTGAGACGGATTCGGACGTGAAAAGGTAATCGTTTGACATGCGGGCTCCCTGAAAAACATTGAACATAGTGTCGCGGTCAACCAGGTGAACCTGCGACGCTTTAGCGAAATTTTTAAACCGCCTCGCAAGTTGTCTATTAACTCGGCGGGTACGACTTCGTGCTATTTTACGCAACTTGCCTCGATTCAGCAAAATCTCCGCATCGCCCTCGAATGCTGCTCCGCCTGTTTCAGTTCCTTTCGCTGTTCCCGCTGCCCGTCATGCACGCGCTGGGCGCCGTCGCCGGCTGGCTGGTTTATCTGCTCTCGCCGTCGTATCGGCAGCGGTTGCGGAACAATCTTGCGCTGGCCGGCTATGCGCATTTGCTGAGTTCAGCCGTTGTCGAAGCGGGCAAAAACATCTTCGAGCTGCCGTTCATCTGGTGCGCAAAACCGGCACGCGTGCTCAGAAGCGCAGTGATTCATGACTGGCCGATTGCACAATCTGCACTCGATGGAGGTCAAGGCGTGATTTTTCTGACGCCGCATCTGGGCTGCTTCGAAATCATTGCGCAAGCGATCGCCAGTCGCGCGCCGCTGACCGCGCTTTACCGCCCGCCACACAAACCCTTACTCAGACCACTGCTCGAACAAGCGCGGGCGCGTGAAGGTCTGACACTGGCACCGGCCTCGTTGGCTGGCGTGCGCGCACTGCTCAAAACCCTGAAACGCGGTGGTGCCATCGGGCTCCTGCCGGATCAGGTGCCGGGTGCCGGCGAGGGGGTCTGGACCCACTTTTTTGGCCGCCCTGCCTACACGATGACCCTACCCGCCAAGATGCATCAGATGAGTGGCGCAACGCTGGTACTGTCTTATGCGGAACGTCTACCCTTCGGCAGGGGCTATGCCATTCATTTCGTTCGTTTTGATGAAACCCTGTCAGGCACGCCCGAGCAGCAAGCGCGCATCATCAACGCAGCCATGGAGACGCTGATTGCACGCTGTCCGTCCCAATACTTCTGGAGCTACAATCGCTACAAAGGCACGCCATCACCGTCCTCGCTGACCGGAGAGGCCGCATGAGAGCGATGCTGGTGCTGATGTGGCTGTTGCACTGGCTGCCGTTACCGGTGCTTGGCCGCATTGGCAAAGGCATCGGCAGTGTGCTTTTTGTATTGATGCGTCACCGGCGACGGATTGCGCTGACCAATCTGAAGCTTTGTCTCACGCATCTGAGTGATCAAGAACGCGTCGCGATCGCGCGCGCCCATTTTCAAGGTTACGCACGTAGCGTGCTGGAACGCGGCATTCTCTGGTGGGCGTCACCGCAGCGACTTGAACAATTGATACAAATTGTGCCGGCCGTTCCAACGGCAGCGGCGGCGGCACGACCCACGATTTTCATGTGCCCTCACTTCGTTTGTCTGGAAGTGGCTGGCGTCGCCATTACGATGGCTGGTCCCGCATGCTCAATGTATACGCCGCAGCGCAACCGCGTGTTTAATGAAGCCTTGCGCAAAGGACGGCTACGGTTCACGCCAGATGAGCGCAATCTGATGGCGCGAGAGGCAGGCATCAAACCCATCATTCGTGCCATGCGCGAGGGCCGTCCGTTTCTGATGCTGCCGGATATGGACTTCGGTCGGCGCGAGTCTGTCTTCGTACCCTTCTTCGGCGTGCCCGCCGCGACGCTGACCGCACCGGCCCGACTGACGATGGCCACACACGGTCAGGTAATCCCGGTAGTCACGCGCTTTCTTCCCGACTATCAGGGCTGGCAGGTGATTTTCTACCCACCCTGGGATGACTATCCCGGTACCGATGTCGACGCGGCGACTGCGCGCATGAACGCCTTCATCGAAGAGCGCATACTCGAATCGCCTTCCGAATACTTCTGGTCACACAAACGATTCAAAACACGGCCAGAAGGGCTGGCGAGCGTGTACGATACCGACGCCCATTGACGAAGAGAGTGAACGCATGAATCTCAGATTCACCAAAATGCACGGTGCTGGCAATGACTTCGTGGTGATTGACGCCATCAACCAGAACGTGAACCTGACCAGCGACCAGTGGCGTGCCATCGCCGACCGGCGCTTCGGCATTGGCGCGGATCAGATTCTGGTGGTCGAAAAACCGACGATACCGGGCGTGGATTTCCGTTACCGCATTTTCAATGCCGACGGCGGCGAGGTGGAGCAGTGCGGTAATGGTGCGCGGGCATTCGTGAAATTTGTGGTTGAAAAAGGTCTGACCGAACATCGCGAGATCCGCGTCGAGACGATGTCGGGCGTCATTCAGCCCAGACTGGAAGACGATGGCCGGATTACCGTCAACATGGGTGCACCGATATTCGAGCCGGAGCGCGTGCCGTTCGATGCTACCGGCCTCGAATCAAATCAACATCCGCCAGCCATGCTGTGGCCGCTTGCCATCGGCAACGAGACGCGAGAGTTTTCCGTGCTCTCGATGGGTAATCCGCATGCAGTTCAGTGCGTGGACGATGTCGATACGGCGCCGGTTTCGGAAGAAGGGCCTCTCATTGAAAATCACCTGCGCTTCCCGCGCCGTGTGAATGCCGGATTCATGCAAATCATCGACCGACACCATATTCGTTTGCGCGTATTCGAGCGGGGTGCGGGCGAGACGCTGTCGTGCGGCACTGGCGCCTGTGCGGCCGCGGTTGCCGGCATCCGACTCGGCCTGCTGGATTCGCCGGTGGTCGTATCGACGCGCGGCGGTAACTTGTCGATTACATGGGACGGCGGCCAGACACCCGTGATGCTGACCGGGCCTGCGGTCAGCATCTACGAAGGCAGCATTGATCTCTGACACGCCAGCACGCCATGCTGAGAAGGTCTGAGATGTTTCAGGGCGCAGGACTCGCGCCACGCTGCGCGCGACGCTGAGTCATCAGACTGCGAAAGCGGTACAACCGCTGCCGGTAATTTCCCTCCTGACCGACGACACCCTTGGCTTCGATAGCGCCAAACATGCGAGCGACACGATCCAGTGCGGCGCGCTGCTCGCCGGTGGCAATCTGTACCAGCCGGCGACGGCTGCGCGGGTGCTGGTCCCGAATATCGACTTCGAGACAATGTCCGTGATCGGCCGCTTCAATGTCGACAAGCAGCGCTTCGGCACGCGTCAGGCCGAACCAGTAGCCCAACTCCACACGGGCAGCAAGGAACGGATACTGGTCACTGGTATCGCGGTTAAACACCGTGCGCGCTGCATGCGCCCATTCGGCTTTGCGTACCGGTGGCGCGATCCGCTCGAGCAGCGTCTTCGCTTCCCGACTGCCCATGCCCGCGGCTTTCTGCAACCAGTACACCGCGCGAATATCGGAACTCTTTTCTAGTTTGCGCGAACGCCATGCAACCAGACCCAGTTCGAGCTGCGCGCGCACATGGCCAGTGACCGCTGCCATTTCAAGATATCGGCGTGCTTCGGTAATACTGCGACGGGAAAATTCGGGTTTCAGATAAATGCGCGACATCGCATACCAGGCAGCAGCAACACCTTGATCAGCCGCCAGTGACAGCCAGCGTATGGCTTTTTTGTAGTGTGCGACACCCGGTATGGAGGACACGCGCTGTCCAATCTCATCCATGCGGGCAATCCACAAGCCATACGACAACTGGGCAGAACTGTCGCCACCTTCCGCTGCCAGTTTCAGATAACGCTCGATCAACTGGCTGTTGGGATCTTTGGTGAGCATCAGTGCCGTCGCACAGCGATTGATCAAATCCAGCTGAGACCGCTCTACCTGACGACGACGCGCACCGCTGCCCGCACGCCGCTCGATGGATTGTGCGATCGGCAAGGCCCAGAACAGAAATTTCAGTTGATCGCCGAGGCCCCAGAAGTAATCGGCCACCGCACGCTGCGCCGGCATGACGCCGCCGCGGGCAGCACGTGATGACCATTCAATGGCCGCGCTGCGCCGAGATTTCGCTGCGGGCGACATTTCCGCCGGCTTGGGCTGCGCGACGACATCGGCCATGCCAAGCTGCTGCGCCAGCAACCACTGGGCATCGGCCAAGCCCGATTCAGCAGCGGCGTGCAGCGCGCGCATCGCTTTCTGACGCAGCAATTGATCGGCGCGCGACCAGCTGGCAAAGACCAGCATGGCCAGGATGAGTCCGGCTTTGGCCATGCCGCCTTCAAAGGCTCGCTCATACCAGACCGCCACACTGAGCGGATCAGATGACTGCTGCGCGATCTCGAAAGGCACATGCTCGCCAATCAAGAACCAGGCATCGGCCAGATTCTGCTCCGCGGCTTTCTCCAACCAGTGCAGCGCCGTCGCGTGACTTTGCGGCAAACCCGAACCGCCGAACAAATACCGTTTGCCCAGCGCCAGTTGCGCGTTCGCCTGCCCGGACCGCGCTGAGCGAATGATGAGTAGTTCCTCTCGATTAGCCATAAACCCCGTAAGCCCGCCATTGACGGATTGCAACCGTTTGAAAGCAATGCTGCCCGGGAAACACAAGGAAAACGCTGTCGCCGGGTGGCGCTTGTGCAACAACCTGAACGGTCTACAAGCCTGAAATCTGCTTTCGCAAAGTTATCAAAACAAAAACTTAACTTTGCGCCGTTCAGTCAGGTGGCGTCAACGGCAAGCAGTGCAAATAAAACAACACTGTTGGCCCGCCGAGACACTTTTGCCGGCCCGTAAAAACCCACGGCGGCCAATGTTCGCGTTGTTTCCATTTTAAAAATTAATGTCCCCCTTATCCGACTTGTGCGGATTTTCAACACTCAACACAACTGAATATTTGGGGATGGAAAAATGAAAAAGTCACTCATGGCGCTGGCTTGTGCAAGCGCATTTGCAGTCTCTGCAAACGCTCAGTCAACGCTGACGACTTACGGGATTGTGGATATGGGCCTTGTTGCAGAAAGCGGCGGTCTGGACGGCTCGGTAGACAGAATCACTAGTGGCGCACAGTCCGGTACACGTCTTGGCTTCAAAGGTACCGAAGATCTGGGAAGCAACATGAAAGCCTTGTTCGTACTTGAAACGGGTATCGCCGCTGATACCGGCGGTTTCAATCAAGGGGCAGGCTTCGCGCGTCAAAGCTTCGTCGGCGTGCAAAGTGATGCCGGCACCCTGACCCTCGGTCGCCAGTACACGCCTTTCTTCCTTGCCCTGAACGGTGTCGCGGACCCCTTTGCCAGCGGTCTCGCTGGCAATGCCCAGAACCTGATTCCGCATTCGGGTATCCGCATGAACAACGCGGTGAAGTATGTGACGCCAATCTTCTCGGGCATCTCCGGTGAAGTGGCGTACGGTTTTGGAGAAAGTGCAGGTAATGACCGGGCGGGCAGAAATATCGGCGGCTCTGTCGGATACAGCGATGGCAATTTGAATGTTCGTCTCGCCTATAACCGCGCAAACGATACATTAACAACCACAACGCGTGACACCAGCACCATGCTGGCTGCTAACTACAACTTTCAGGTCGCCAAAGTGTTTGCCGCCTACTCCGATAATGACCTGCAGGTCGACACAGTAACTCTTACGTCTACAATCCCAGCCAAAGGAAAAAGCAGAGATTTCCTTGTTGGCGTTTCAGTCCCCTATGGCAATCACAACTTTATCGCGTCCTACATCAACAAAGATGGTCGCTCGGCTTCGAACTTGGACGCCAGCCAGTTCGGCCTCGGTTACACCTACGCACTCTCTAAACGCACCAATCTGTACGCCGCATGGGCAACCATTGATAACAAACGAGGCGGCCTGCTTTACAAAGTAGGCAATAACTCAGAAATAGGCTCAGGCGACAAAGCATTCAACCTGGGCGTACGCCACACGTTCTAACCGGGTCGGGCTTCATGCCCGTAAAGCATTCGTTATCCGTCATCACATCCGCATGACGGGTAACGGATAAGGCTATCAGCCAGCCTGCAGATCTTCTTCTGCGAATTTAATCTCCTCTGTAATACCTTGGGTACCTTCGGGTACCCTTTTTTATTTACCTGCCTTGCCCGTAGGCACTTATTCTTCAGGTGCGCGAGTAAAATGGATAAAACGTCTGCTCACCCAGAGCAGCGCATCGCCACTTTTTAAGACCTGCCGCCATGCAAGCCTTCACTGTTGACAAACTGCACCAACAACTCGACGACATTTTGGGCATCGCAGAGACCGAGGAAGTCCTGATTGCACGCGATTCAGGTGACAACCTGATACTGATGACCGAAGCCAGCTGGCGCGCTTTACAGGAGACGGCCCATCTGCTGGCGACCTCGCTCAATGAGGAACGGCTGCAGCAAAGCCTGCAGCAGCTGCGCGAAGAGCATCTGAGCCGGTACGAAAAAAAATGACGGTCTGGCTGACCTCGCATGCCCGTGCGGACCTCGAGTACTGGCGCCAGTCTGATCCCAGAATGGCAGCGCGCGTGGAAAAACTACTGGACCGCCAGGCCGCTGGCGAGAAACTGCCTGATCTGGCCTATACCCGGCTAGAATTCGGACTGATTTCGCTGATGTCGATCAAAATCGCACCCGAGCACCGGCTGGTGCTCGAAACACTGGGCAGCGATCTGATCGTGCACCAGTGCCGTTTTCATTACTGAACATCGATCCCTCTCATGACTGAACCCACGAACGCTCAAGCTGTTGCCAACTATCTGGCAGAACATCCGCAATTTTTCGAAGACAATCCCGAGCTGACTGCCAGCCTTAAATTAAGCTCGGCACTCGGCGGTCGGACGGTATCGCTGCAGGACCGGCAAGTGGAGGTGCTGCGGGAAAAAATTCGTCAGCTGGAATTGAAGTTAGCCAATTTGATGCGTCTGGCCAGAGACAACGATGCGATCATCGCCAATTTCCATCAATGGGCACTGCAGTTGTGGCGCTCGAAAGATGACGACGATCTGGCCGGTGCAGTCGCGCAGACACTCCGGGATGCCTTTGATCTGCCAGCCACTGCGCTGAGACTCTGGGATCACACGACGGACGCCGGAGATGCGCGCGAGTTCGCCGACCAGCTGAAGTCACCCTACTGCGGTCCGGCCAGCGGAAAGCCCGGCCTCAACTGGCTGGCCGATGCGGCAGCGATGCAGTCGGCGGCACTCATTCCCCTGCACACACCCGGTGGCAAGCAGAGTATGGGCTTACTGGTACTGGCGTCACCAGATCCACAACGATTCAGCAGCGACATGGCCACCGATGTCCTGTCGCGTATCGGAGAAACCGCCAGCGCTGTGCTGCAGGCACGGGCTGGCTGACTCATTGAATAATTGAATGATTCCGTGAGTACTGCGCGCGATACCGAACAGATTGATGCCTATCTCCGGTATCTGCAGACCCAACGCAAACTCTCTGATCACACGCTGGACAATTACCAGCGAGATCTCCGTCAGTTGCAAACCCTTTCGGCGGTAAAACCGGATGCCGGATTAGCGGTTCTGAGCCAGGTCGACATACGCCGCTTTGCCAGTCAGCTGCATGCCCGTGGACTCTCAGCCAGTTCGATCGCACGCAAACTGTCAGCCTGGCGCGGTTTTTATCAGTGGCTGGCGCAACAGCAGACCTTGAGTGCCAATCCGACCGATGGCGTCAAAGCGCCAAAGCGCGCCAAGCCCCTGCCCAAGGCGCTGGGTGTGGATGACGCGGTGCGTCTGGTGTCCGGCGCCAGTGATTCAGAAGCGGATCCGGCCAGCCGGCTGTGCAATCAGGCGATGTTTGAACTGCTGTATTCCAGCGGCCTGCGCGTCTCCGAATTGACCTCGCTGGACAGGCAATACATCAAAACTTCCGAGCATGAGTCAGCAGGGTGGATTGATGTCGACGCTGCCGAAGTCACCGTGACAGGCAAAGGCCA
This sequence comes from uncultured Bifidobacterium sp., assembly GCA_964639465.1. Lineage (GTDB taxonomy): Bacteria > Pseudomonadota > Gammaproteobacteria > Burkholderiales > Burkholderiaceae_D > Pernthalerella. The sequence goes on from CAZXDB010000010.1 coordinate 45,784, forward strand.
CAAGCGCCGCACGGTGCCGGTGGGGGCAGCGGCCATCCTAGCTTTGCGCAACTGGCTGCAAGTGCGCGAGACGCTCGCAAAGCCAGCAGCCACCAGTGACATGCAGGCATTGTTCATCACCGCGCGCGGGCGACGTATCACACCGCGTACCGTACAAACACGCATCAAAGCGCTGGCCCAGTCGCTGGGCATACCGGTCGATGTGCATCCGCATGTGCTGCGACATTCCTTTGCATCGCATGTGCTGCAATCCTCGGGCGATCTGCGCGCCGTGCAGGAAATGCTCGGCCATTCGTCGATTGCATCGACACAGGTATACACTTCACTGGATTTTCAGCGACTGGCCCAAGTTTATGATGCTGCGCACCCGCGCGCCAAAAAACAAAACTGAGGCAGAAGATACCGTCGTCCTCATCTTGTTGCTTTCATTTATATTTCAGGAAAAAATTTCAAATCATGTCTCTCATTCCCGCCACGATCCTCACCGGCTTTCTCGGTGCCGGCAAAACGACGCTACTCAATCGCATTCTGCATGAGCCACATGGATACAAGATTGCGGTGATCGAAAACGAGTTCGGCGAAGAAAATATCGACAATGAAATCCTGGTTCGCGACAGTAACGAACAGATTGTCGAGATGAGCAATGGTTGTGTGTGCTGTACCGTGCGTGGCGATCTGATCACGGCATTGGGAGAGTTGGCACGCAAACGCCGCGATGGCAGTCTGCAATTTGATCGTGTGGTCATCGAGACGACTGGCCTTGCCAACCCCGGTCCGGTCGCGCAAACTTTCTTCATGGATGAAGAAGTGGCAACCGACTATCTGCTCGACGGGGTCATCACCGTTGTGGATGCCAGTCATGCCATGCACCAGCTGGACACCTTTGAAGAGGCGCAGCGGCAGGCCGGATTCGCCGATCGTATGCTTCTGTCCAAAACCGATCTGGTCAGTGGGGATCAGATCAGTGCACTTGAAACGCGACTCAAACGAATCAATCCGCGCGCACCCTTGCTGCATGCCGATTTCGGCAAAGTAGCAATCGCCGAAATTCTTGATATCCGCGGCTTCAATCTCAATGATCGTCTGGATATTGATCCCGATTTCCTGAAAGCGGAATCACATGAGCACGATCACGCATGCGACGACCACTGCGACCATCATGACCATGATCATGCACACCACCATCACGAGCACTCTCATCACAACGGCAGTCACACTGATGATATCGCCGCCTTCGTGTTTCGCAGCGATCGTGCATTCGATCCGGCGCGCCTGGAGGAATTTCTCGGAAGCCTGATTCAGGTCTATGGTCCTCGCATGCTTCGTTACAAAGGCATTTTGTGGATGGCAGGTGCTTCTCGCAAAGTGATCTTTCAAGGCGTGCATCAGACCATGGGTAGCGACCTGGGCGCGCAGTGGGCCGAGACCGAGTCCCGAGGCAGCAAAATCGTATTCATCGGCCAAAACTTGCCGAAAGGTATTTTTATCGAGGGCCTGGAGCAATGTCTGGTATAAAGTTGGTAAGCTTTGCGCCATATTGATGCGTTTACCAGTACAAAATAGCTTAAAAATGATGCAAAGCTTGTCCTGCGAGCGGGCATTGCGATTAAAATAGCCGCCGGTTTCATCCGGGAGACGCAGTGGCGCAATCAGGCCTCTGGCGGCCAGAGACAACCCGGAACCACGACCCATATTGCCTGCGCGGCCACAATCCCACGCAGGCGGCAATAGGTAAAATTCACAGATTCGCAGCAACGAGAGCAACTGACGTGGCAACCAACACAAAAAACTCCAAGGCCGGCACCGACGGCGCTCATCTCACTGAAGAGCAAATTCTCGCAATGGGCGAGAAGGACTACATGAACCCTGCCCAGCTTGCTTTTTTCAAAGCACGGCTCCAGCAGCTTGAGAAGGACCTGTTGAAAAACGCCGGCGAGACGACCGAGCATCTGCGCGAAACCGTACTGGTACCCGATCCGGCCGACCGTGCGACGATCGAAGAAGAACATGCACTGGAACTTCGAACGCGTGACCGCGAGCGCAAGCTGCTCAAGAAAATCCAGCAGTCACTGGTATCCATCGACTCCGGCGACTATGGCTGGTGCGAAGAAACCGGTGAGCCTATCGGCATACCAAGACTGTTGGCACGTCCCACGGCAACGCTCTCGCTCGAAGCCCAGCAGCGTCGCGAGCTCAAGCAAAAACTCTACGGCGACTAAGCCGCCACACCTGACGCGCTCGGCTGATCTCAGCCGAGCCAAGAGTTCAGCGAGCTGACTCTGTGCCTTGTCCTAGCCGGGTCAGGACAGGCCCACAACCCGAACGATTGATGACAACGAGCTCGGGTTTGCAGTAGTATCCGTGAAACATCTTATTGTGGTTTTGTCATCCGCCTTTCCCAACGCATGTCACCAACCGCCCTGATCCACCGCAAAACGCATCTTCCTGCTGCGCTCCTGAGCGCAGTGTTGGTGCTGAGTCTGCTGTTGACGCAGTGGCTGGGATACGGACACGCGATCGCGCATGCGGACGGGCTCAATGAAACGATCAGCGCAGAAAGCGCGAAGTCCGGTACCGCTAATCACCCAAAAACCACCAGTGCTTGTGCTGCTTTCGATGACGCCACACTGGGCGCAGGCATTCATTCACCAGCGCTGACGCTTACTGCGCTGCCCGCACCCTCGTTTGCCCCTGCGGCACAGAGACCTGCTGGCCATGCGCCAGCCTTTTTTGTCCATTTTTCCCCCCGCGCTCCCCCACTGAAGGCCTGAATACTGCATCAGGACCACCGCCAGCGAAGCTTCGTTTCGGCGGTGGGTGCTCTATTCATCAGTGGAGAGTGTCATGAATTTACGCAAGAATTTTCTGGCGAATGCGGTCGCCTGTGCTGTTGCTGGCATTACGGTCACAGCGCAAAGTCAAGAACTAACGAAAAGCCTCGCACCCGTCATCGTTACCGCCGACCCCTTCGGCGCTTCCGAGAATGCGATGATCCTCGCGCCAGCCAAAGTCCTGTCGGGTAATGAGTTGCGCAATAAACTCGGAAGCTCCCTTGGCGACACGCTGGGCAGCGAGCTGGGGGTAAGCGCTTCGGGATTCAGTACCGGTGCATCGCGCCCCATTATTCGCGGGCTCGAAGGGCCGCGTGTGAAGATCCTGCAAAACGGCATGAGCACGGGTGATTTGTCAGCGATCTCTAATGATCACGCCGTCGGCAGTGGCATGATGAGTGCAACGCAGATCGAAATTTTGCGTGGTCCCGCAGCCTTACTGTACGGATCGGGCGCCATTGGCGGGCTGGTCAATATCGTCAACGGCCGTATTCCAACCGTACTCGAGCCCCGCGCCACCGGCGAAGCAGAGCTGCGTTACAGCACCGTCGATCAAGGCACCGGCTTGAGTTTTTCGGCCGATCGGTCGGCAGGGAACATCGGATTGCACGTTGATGGCAATGTCATGAATGCGGGTGATTATCGTATTCCGGGCAGCAGCGCGGTCGACAGCAGCAACGCGCTCAACGACACCGGCAAACTCGGCTTTTCCCGCAATCGCGAAAACAATATCGCCCTGGGTAGCTCACTGATTCAGGATTGGGGATATATCGGTGCATCCCTCTCCCAACTCAACAAGGTCTACGGCATCCACGGCCGCGACGAACTGGCTAAAATCGATCTGGCACAAACCCGCTTCGATGTTGACAGCTACATCAAGTCGCCTTTTGCGGGCTTCGAGGGTCTGCGCGTGAAATTGGGACAAACAGATTATCGTCACACCGAACTGGAGGATGGGACTCAGCCACACGTTCGCTTCAGCAATAAAGCATTCGAATCGCGCTGGGAGCTAACTCATCTGCCCATCGCCGGATGGCGTGGAAAATTCGGACTTCAGACCGAGCACTCGACTGTGCAAGCCCTGAATCTCGAAGGAGAAGATCCTACCGTTCCTCGCACACGCTCGCAATCGACCGCAGGTTTTATTGTTGAAGAACGCGACTTTGGTGACCTGAGAATCAATGTCGGCGGACGCTTTGAATCCGTCTCGCGAAGCCCGCTCGACAACACCAAGCGATCATTTAATCTTGGCTCCTATTCTGCGGGAGCGCTGTGGTCGTTCATCCCCGGCTATGGCCTCGGCGCCACGGCTTCGGTCGCTCAGCGCGCTCCCACGGCCGAGGAACTGTACTCTGGTGGTCCGCATCATCCGACCGAAACCTATGACATCGGTGACCCCAACCTGAAAAAAGAGACCTCGAAGAACATAGATATCTCCCTGCAGAAAACAACGGAAGCCTTACGCTGGAAAGCCAATGTCTTTCAAAACAAAGTGAAAAACTTTGTCTATGGTTCACTATCACCGGCGGTACAAGGCATTGCCGACGGAATGGAGTTCGACCGCACGTTCACCCAAGCCGACGCCACCCTGCGCGGCGCCGAAGCCGAGTTAAGCTACAACTATTACGACCCCGGGTGGTTTGGCCGCATATTTGCAGACACCACCCGCGGTACGCTGGACAATTTGGGTAATCTGCCCTTGCAACCGACAACACGCAAAGGCCTGAGTTTTGGTTATCAGGATGCTCAGTGGCGTTCCTCACTGTCCGTGTTGCATGCTGACCGGCATACGCGCATCGCGAGCACCAGCATTTCCGAGGAAACACCCACGTCAGCTTACACCCGCGTGGATGCCAGCATCAATTATGTGCAGCGCTATGGTACGACGGATGTCACCTGGTTCCTGCTGGCCCGCAATCTGTTAAATGAAGAAATTCGTCTGTCAACCTCACTGCTGAAAGACTACGTGCCACAGCCCGGCAGAAATTTCATCGTCGGTCTGCGCACCCGTTTTTAAGACACGCCTCTTTCTGCTCGTAAAGTCGAACAATACGCAACATCAGTCGCCACACCCTAGGGCGTCTGACGTTGCGTCAAAAAAATCCTACATCGAGCACAACACTGTTTGACAAAAGTGACACGCATCGTTGTAATTGAGGTGGGCACATTAATTGATCGTTGAACTGCACCAGCAATGGCCCAATCTGTGCGGCGCGGTTGTTTTCCATGCCTCCGCTTCTTTCCATCGACTTGATGCGAACGTGAAAATCTTCGACTTATTCGGCAAAACTGCGACACGCCATGTGCGAAATGCCACACCCCATGGAACGCAGCCTGATGCACAGGCGATGACAACGTCGAAAAAAATCGATGCCATTGAATGTGAAATGTCCGCCGAATTCAGTACAGGACTTCCGGTACCAGATGCCCTGAGCTCTGCCTCGTCATACCTCAACGATCTCCGACAAAACATTGAAGAAGCAGCTCTTCTCTTTGGCAGCGGCCAATCGGCTGCTGCGCAAAATTTGCTCATCGCAGCCATCAGCAGCGGCGGCACTCATCCGGAAGAAAAGCTGGCCTGGCGCATGCTCCTGGAACTCCATGAAGCCGAAGGCGATCAGTCCGCCTTTGACCAGCGAGCGCTCGCTTATGCGGCACGCTTTGAAACCTCACCGCCGCCTTGGCAACACGCTGATAACATAGCGGATCAGTCATCGGGCGCCAAACTGCCTGCACTAAACTTTAGCGGCAAGCTGACCGCTAGCGCTCTCCCGGTACTTGAAAAGCTTTTCAAGCTCGGTTGCCAGCATCGCCGGTTTCGCCTTGAATTTATCAGCGTCTCCGAAGCTGATCTGGCCGGCTGCAGTGCCTTGCTCGGGATGCTGGAGGGCTGGCGCCAGCAGGGTTGCGAAGTCCGCATTCACAAGGGCGAGGCTCTGGCTGAGAAAATCCAGGGTCTGATTCTGACCGGACGACAAGATCATGACGACAGCGGCTGGCGGTTGCTGATGGAAGCCCTGTGGCTGATGCAGTCCACCGCAGCTTATGAAGCCGTGTGCATCGATTACAGCATCACCTATGAAGTCTCACCGCCACCACCGTGCTCGATCCTGATTTCTTCTCATGACGCCAACGCCCGAACAACGGATCAGGCCTTTGTAATGCCCGCATTAATCCAGCTGCCGACGGAGACCCTGCTTGCCGAGATCACGGCCTATGCACGAACTCATGAGCGCATCGTGCTGAATTGCCTGACGCTGAGTCGGGTCGATTTCAACGCGGTGACGCCTCTGGTCAATGGTCTGAACCAACTCGCCGACATCAAACCGGTAGAATTGCGGGATACCAGCTTTCTCGTTTCCGTTCTGGTGCAACTGGTGGGCGGAAAAGGCAAGCTCCATATTCTCAACCGCAAAACCTGAACACCCGGTGCCGCCATGGCAGGCCGGGGTTTTTCGAGATATCCAACATGGAACAATTTCACGGCACGACCATTCTTTCAGTGCGGAATGGCACCAAGGTGGCACTCGGCGGCGATGGCCAGGTCACACTGGGCAATGTCGTTATGAAAGGCTCTGCGCGCAAAGTGCGTAAACTTTTTCACGGCAAAGTACTCGCTGGTTTCGCTGGCGGTACCGCCGATGCGTTTACGCTAATCGAGCGCTTTGAATCCAAACTGGAAACCCATCAAGGTCATCTGATGCGGGCATCCATTGAACTGGCCAAGGATTGGCGCACGGATCGCATGCTGCGCAGGCTTGAGGCGATGCTACTCGTCGCCAACCGCGAATCAACGCTGATTATTACCGGCAATGGCGATGTACTTGAGCCCGAAGATGGTATTGGTGCCATTGGCTCGGGTGGCAGTTATGCGCAAGCCGCTGCCACAGCCTTGCAGGAAAACACTGAATTGTCACCGACGGATATTGTCAAAAAATCACTGACAATTGCGGGTCAGCTCTGCATCTACACCAATCTCTCGCTGACCATCGAAAGTCTGGACTGAACAAAAGCCACCCATGAATCTTACTCCCGAACAAATTGTCACCGAACTCGACAAACATGTCGTTGGCCAGTCCCGCGCAAAACGCGCGGTGGCCATTGCGCTGCGCAACCGCTGGCGGCGGCAGCAGGTGCCCGAACCGCTGCGGCATGAAATCACGCCGAAAAACATACTGATGATCGGCCCGACCGGGGTAGGTAAAACTGAAATCGCGCGGCGGCTCGCGCGACTGGCAGATGCGCCGTTCATCAAGATCGAAGCAACCAAATTCACGGAGGTCGGCTATGTGGGCCGTGATGTCGACACCATCATTCGCGACCTGACAGAAATCGGCATCAAGCAAACGCGCGAACAGGCCATGCGAGACGTCCGCGCACAAGCTGAAGATGCCGCCGAGGATCGTATCCTTGATGTTCTGCTGCCAACCGCGCGTGATTTTGGTTTCGCCAACACCGGTACCACAGAAGACAAAGAGAGCAACACTACCCGCCAGACTTTCCGCAAGCGGCTGCGCGAAGGCGCACTGAATGATCGCGATATCGACATTGATGTCGCCGAACCGCGCGCGCAAATGGAGATCATGGCGCCACCCGGCATGGAAGAAATGACCGAGCAGATCAAATCCATGTTTTCCGGATTAGGTGCGGGCCGCAAGAAATCCCGCAAGCTGAAAATCGGCGAAGCGCTGAAGCTGCTGACGGAAGAAGAAGCCGCACGTCTGGTGAATGAAGACGAACTCCGGCAAAAAGCCATTGCCAATGTCGAACAGAACGGCATCGTCTTTCTCGATGAAATCGATAAAATCGCTTCCCGCGCCAGCACACAGGGCGTGGACGTCTCACGCGCCGGCGTGCAGCGTGATTTGCTGCCGCTGGTCGAAGGCACCACAGTCAACACCAAATACGGCATGGTGAAAACTGACCATATTCTGTTCATCGCCTCCGGCGCATTTCACCTGGCCAAACCATCCGACCTGATACCCGAGCTGCAAGGCAGGTTCCCGATTCGCGTTGAACTCGAATCACTGGCCATCGCAGATTTCGAACGAATACTGACGTCGACCGATGCCTGCCTCACGCGTCAGTATCAGGCACTGCTGAGTACGGAAAACATACACATCGAATTCACCGATGACGGCATACGTCGTCTGGCCGAGATTGCTTACTCTGTTAACGAAAAAACCGAGAACATCGGTGCGCGCCGTTTGTATACGGTAATGGAAAAACTGCTGGAAGACGTGTCATTCAGTGCCGGTCAGCAGAGTGATCCCGCCGTGCGCGTTGATGCCAGCTATGTGAATGACAAGCTCGCCGCGCTGGCGGTCGATGAAGACTTGTCACGCTACGTACTCTGACCAACTCGACTGACCATCACGGCCGTGGTGACCGCACCCAAAGTTCCGAAACCGCGCAATCCTGTCGCGATCGCAGCGCGTCAGCGTCTTGCAGGCCCTCACCGCAAAAGTAATGCGGCAAACCGGCAGCATCGAAAACGCGAACTGGTGCGCTTGCTGATGCGAAAAAACGAAGACGGATAATCGCTCTGGCTTCCCCTCTCAGCGCTTCTGCCAACAAGCCCAAGGC
>CAZXDB010000011.1:0-20858 GCA_964639465.1 uncultured Bifidobacterium sp.
GATGCGTTCGGGTCACCCATCTGTGCTGCGGCGATCATGCCGCTTTTCAGAATCATCGAGGGTTTCACGCCGAAAAAAGCGGGCTTCCAGAGAACGATATCAGCGATCTTGCCGACTTCCAGCGAGCCCACCATGTGAGACACCCCATGGGTGATCGCCGGATTGATGGTGTACTTGGCGATGTAGCGTTTTGCCCGGAAGTTGTCATGGCGTGCGCTGTCTTCTTTCAGTGTGCCGCGCTGCTCTTTCATTTTGTGTGCGGTTTGCCAAGTACGCAAGATCACTTCACCCACACGCCCCATCGCTTGTGAATCGGAAGACATCATTGAGATGGCGCCCAGATCATGCAGTATGTCTTCGGCCGCAATCGTTTCGCGTCGTATGCGTGACTCGGCAAAGGCAATGTCCTCGGTGATCGCCGGATCGAGGTGATGGCAAACCATCAGCATATCCAGATGCTCGTCGAGCGTGTTAATGGTGTAGGGCCGGGTCGGGTTGGTCGATGAAGGCAAGACATTGGCCTGACCAATGGCGGCAATGATGTCCGGTGCATGACCGCCACCGGCGCCTTCGGTGTGAAAAGTATGAATCGTGCGGTCTTTGAAAGCAGCCAGCGTGTGCTCAAGAAAGCCACCCTCGTTGAGCGTATCGGTATGAATCGCGACCTGAACATCCATCTTGTCAGCGACTGTGAGGCAGTTGTCGATCGCAGCCGGCGTGCTGCCCCAGTCTTCATGCAATTTCAGACCGATGACACCCGCCCGAATCTGTTCTTCCAGCGGCAACGGAAGGCTGACATTGCCTTTGCCCAGAAATCCGAGATTCATCGGAAAGGCATCAGCCGCCGCCAGCATCGCGTGGATATGCCAGGGGCCGGGTGTGCAGGTGGTCGCGGCCGTGCCCACGGCGGGTCCGGTGCCACCGCCGATCATCGTGGTCACACCCGACATCAGTGCTTCTTCGATTTGCTGGGGACAGATGAAGTGAATATGCGAATCGATGCCACCCGCAGTCACGATCATGCCTTCGCCCGCGATTATTTCAGTCGCGCCGCCAATCACCAGCGTGACATTCGGCTGGATATCGGGATTGCCCGCTTTGCCGATGCCGGCGATGCGTCCGGACTTGATGCCGATATCCGCTTTCACAATACCCCAGTGGTCGATAATGACGGCATTGGTGATGACGGTGTCCATCACTTCGGCATGTGGCCGCTGTGACTGACCCATACCGTCGCGGATCACTTTGCCGCCGCCGAATTTCACTTCCTCGCCATAGATGGTGTAATCCTTTTCGATTTCGATGAAAAGGGATGTATCGGCCAGACGAATGCGGTCGCCGGTCGTCGGACCAAACATTTCTGCGTAAGCTTTACGGGAAATTGTGCTCATGGTGTCCCCTTGTCGAGTTGGCCCATCACTTCGCCATTGAAACCATAGACCTTTCGCTCACCGGCGAGCGCGACCAGTTCGATGGTGCGCGCCTGACCGGGTTCGAAACGAACGGCGGTGCCCGCAGCGATATGCAAACGCATCCCATAGGCCGCCGCGCGATCAAACTGCAGTGCGGGATTGGTTTCGTAAAAATGAAAATGTGAACCCACCTGAATCGGACGATCGCCACTGTTGGCGACATTGAGTGTGCGCGTCTCTCGGCCGACATTGAGCGCAATGTCGCCATCTTCTATCAGCATTTCACCTGGAATCATCTGGGTCTCCGTTGTCTATGCGGGTGGGTTCAGGGAATCGGATGATGGACGGTCACCAGCTTGGTCCCATCGGGGAAAGTCGCTTCGACCTGGATGTCCGGAATCATTTCGGCGACGCCTTCCATGACATCCGCACGCGTCAGTATTTGCGTGCCTGCAGACATCAGCTCGGCCACGGTTTTGCCATCGCGCGCACCTTCCATGATGGCGGCTGTGATCAGCGCTACAGCTTCGGGATGATTGAGTTTCAGGCCGCGCGCGCGACGACGCTCGGCGACCAAGGCTGCTGTAAAAATAAGCAGTTTATCTTTTTCACGGGGAGTCAGATCCATGTGTTTTTCTCGTCATTGATGAAATGGTTTGTATGCATGACCAGTCAGTCAGGTGTTCCAGATGCGTGGCACGACGGCAGGAGATCGCAATAGGGCGGGGCGCAGCACCTTCCATGCCGTCAGCATGACTTCGCGTGCAACTTCACTGGTGTTACCCAAATAGCGCACGATGATCAAGGATTTCATGTGCGTGACACCCAATTGCCCCCGGCCCTTGCTGCTTGCAGCACACTGTTCACGCAGCGAGTTCAGCACAGTAGCGCCGGCGGCAGGGCTGACAGCAATCAGGCTGGCGCACACAGAGTGACCGCCCAGACCCAGCGGGCTCAGCATGGGCCGGCTGCCTCCCTGCAATAGGCCTTGTTCCAGCCACAGGGGTTTGCCATTACGTCGTATCGTGATGGATTGCTGCACTCGACCCTGATCAAAACGTTCATCCGACGCCGTGCGTCCGAAGCAGAGTATCTCGCATCCGATGTAAGTGGCATCGCCGCCGAGATCGATGAGGGTATCCAGCTCGATATCTGCCGCATTGAAAATAATCGTTTCCTGTGGAAGCCATTCGAGTGCCGCGCCTTTGGCAATACGAATGCGCAGTCGCTGTCGCGAGCGATGGCCATTTGATCGGTACCATTTCGCTGCACCGGGTGTCGCGAGGAGTGCGCGTGCCTCAGGACCAGCATCAACGTCGATGTGCAATTCATCTCCGCCCACTACGCCGCCGGGCGGATGAACGATGATCGAGTGACAGATAGACGGGTGCTCGGGATAAAGCGGCTTCTGTACCCGGAGCGGGCCGACATGCTCGCGCCGCATGAGCCGGGTGGTATCGCCGTCACGATCGAAGCCCAGCCTGAGGCGGGCTATCCAGTGATCTGCACCAGCCCTCATCGTTGGCCTGTCTGCAGTGCACGCGGCTTCATCGGCTACATGTCTCATGGTCATTCGCCGCGCAGCTGGGCTTTCAGAGGTGTGTTTGGTATGTCGGGCACGAAGTCCGCGTTTTGCCTCGGATATTGTAGCAGCTTGTATGCCAGCCTTCTGCGAGTACCACGCGGGATCTACAGCGGTGAGCGCCCCTGCGTGGGGCGGCGCGGCAAACTTTTGAGCAATTTTGGTGCGACATGCACCAGGAGAGATATCAGATCTGACCGCGGGTGCGACGCACGGTCGCGAAAACTATTTTCATTGTGTACAGGACTAAAAAGGTACCGATCAGGTCGCCGACGAACATGGCCGTAAAACTGGAGAGAAAATCCGTGTGTACGGATCTCAGCGAGTACCAGAGGGAGTGAAGCAGCGCACCCGCCAGCGCGTAAACCAGGCAGAGCATGGACAGCCTGGCGGCGTTTAGCTTGTCCAGCGTGGCGGGAAAACCATTCAATAACGCCAGACGATAAACCAGGTAGGGTGCGCCGGCAGAGATCGACGCTGACACCAGATTGGTCAACAAGCCCATTTCGGCATAGGTCTGAATCGAGATAATCAGGGATGCGATCAGCAAGCCAATAGCACCTTCGCCCGCCAAAATCAGCGTGCAGAGGAGACGAACACCCGCCGGCAGGAAAATCCAGTTTGCACCGCTGTGCAGTTCAAGCGCATTGAACAGCATCATGTTGAGGTGGAAGAAGCCGTAGTAGAGCAGGGCGGAGCTTGCGATAGAGATCAGCTGTAATCTGGACATTTTATAAACAGCCGATGTGCCGTTGCAATTGAGAAATTCGAGGCGGATTATAACCACAGTAAGGTGAAATCGTTTCAAATTCCGGCTGAAGTGGTTACCAATTGTTATGCTGCTTTGTGACAGCGCGAGGCTGCGATGAGAGGTGCTTATATACGGCCCGCAGCAGCGGGCCGTTTTGACATATCAGCGATGTTGTTATTTTTTCGAGCGACCATTCGTTTTTGTTGTCAATGTGGTCGGCTGATTATTGGCGGAGCTGAATGTTGATTCCAGCTGCTCGATTGCCGACTGCGTGCTGCGGGCGATTTGATCGTAACTCGAGGCCGCATTGCCGATGGCGGATTTCAGCAAGCCAATCGAGGTCTGCGAACCTTCGGGCGTACCGCTGCCCAGTTCATCCAGCAGCGCCATGATCTCGCGATTGTTTTCGCTGATTTGCGACTGCGTGATTTGGGTGCATTGCTTGTGAGCGCCCGCGCCAATGCTCGCCAGATGACGCAAATAAGTCAGCACGATATCTGCCTGGGGTTGAATCGGATGGCTGCTGAGATTCATGAATTCCTGGGGGTCTTTGGTGTTCATCAGTTGCTGAGCACTGCCGATGGACATCTCGAGGCTTGCCTTGGCGGCCTGCAAATTCAGGCCCATCAATTTTTCCATGCTCTCGATCATGGATTCGGACATGGCGGTGGCAAAGTCGAGCTGGGATGACAATCGGGTGCGGGCAGCAGAGGACAACAGGTCGGGTGAGATCATGAAAGAGACTCCTGAGGGATGAGATGAAACGACGGCGCGAATGCTGCATTGCAGCAGTGCTCATTCTTCAATGAAGGCCTGCGTGTGTCAAGTTTCGGCATTGCGGCGCATCAGGGGAGTGCCATTTCATTGCGCCTGCGCATGCAAGGATGCGTCACTTGGCAGACAGAGTCTGAGTTGGATGCCATCACGCCAAAATCTCGTGCCCGCCGCCCATGCTAGACTCGCCGCTCCTCAGTTTTACCTCGCGACCCGTGAGAGCCTTCTATAGCGACCGCTTCGTACTTCCTTTGCCGGACGGGCATCGCTTCCCCATGCAAAAGTATCGGATGCTGCGTGACGCAGTGGCCGATGTCCTGCCCTCGGTATCGCTCGAGGAGGCGCCGCACACCAGCGATGGCGTGCTCGCACTCGCGCATCATCCCCACTATATTCACCGCGTGAGCAGCGGTGCTCTGTCCGAGGCTGAGCAAAAGGCCATTGGTTTTCCCTGGTCGCCCGAGATGGTGGAGCGATCACGGCGCTCTGCCGGAGCGACGATCGCTGCCTGTCGTGCTGCGATCATGGAAGGTACCGCGGTCAACCTCGCGGGCGGCACGCATCATGCGCAATCGGATCGTGGTGAGGGATTTTGTGTTTTTAACGATGCTGCCATCGCCGCACGTCTGATGCAGGCCGAGCGACGGGTATCCCGGGTCGCTGTGGTGGATCTCGATGTTCATCAGGGGAATGGCACAGCCTCAATACTCGCCGCTGATGACTCGGTGTTTACCTTGTCGCTGCATGGACAAAACAACTACCCCTTCGAAAAGGCGGTCAGTGATCTCGATGTGGCGCTGCCCGATGGTACCGACGATGCGAGCTATCTCGCGCGGCTGGCGTCAGCGTTGTCACAGATGTTTGAACGTTTTTCGCCTCAGCTCATTATTTACCTCGCCGGTGCTGATCCGCACGAAGGCGACCGGCTGGGCCGTTTGAAATTGTCGCTTGAGGGATTGGCTGCACGCGATCGCATGGTGTTTGATGCTGCGCAGGCGCGCGGATTGCCCGTGGCCGTGGCAATGGCTGGCGGCTATGGCAGAGCGATTGATGACACGGTCGCCGTGCATCTGCAGACTGTCAGTATTGCAGCGAGTTATTGCAGTGCGCGAATGGAGACGGCATGAGTACCACTGTTTTTTCGGTGCGCAGGCCTCTGACAGAGATTGGCATGCCGCTGCTGTTTGTGCTGATCTGGAGCACAGGCTTCATCGTTGCGAAATATGGCTTGCCATATGCGCCGGTGATGACCTTTCTCTTGCTGCGCTATTTGTGCGTACTTCTCCTCCTCGTTCCCGCCTTGCTGCTGGTGCGTGCACCCTGGCCGACAGGGCAGGTACTACCGATCGCTATCGCCGGTGTGATGGTCCAGGCCGGTTATTTGTCAGGCGTGTGGTCAGCAATCAAGCTAGGCATGCCGGCCGGACTGGCAGCATTGATTGTGGGTCTGCAGCCTTTGCTCACTGCTTTTGGTGCGTCTTTCATTGGGGAGCGGGTCCGCTACCGCCAATGGGTCGGGCTGATTCTGGGTCTCCTTGGTGTGGCCCTGGTGGTCTCGAACAAACTGACGGCGACCGGTAGTTCGTTCATCAATGTATCGCTCTGTGTGTTTGCGCTGGTGTCGATTACTGCAGGCACGATGTATCAACGGCGTTTTTGCCCGCGCTTTGATTTGCGCTCAGGGGCAGTGATCCAGTTTGCGGCATCGGCACTGATTACTTTGCCCTTTGCGATGGCACTTGAAAATCTGACGCCGACATTTGATTCAGTACAATGGACGCCGGATTTTATCGGAGCGCTGCTCTGGTCTGTCTTTGCTTTGTCCATCGGTGCGATTTTCCTGTTGTTTGCGCTGATCAGAAAAAATGCGGCGACTCAGGTATCGAGTCTGATGTACTTGACCCCACCGCTGACGGCGCTGATTGCCTGGTGGTTGTTTGGTGAGACGCTTTCAATTGCAGGTGCACTTGGCATGCTGCTGGCGGTCCTAGGTGTCGCCTTCGTTGTCCGAAAATAAGAGGCTCTGGCCTCAAAAAATAAATCAACAAGATCAATCAGAAAAATCATGAGAGAGACTGCAAAAAACAGGGCTTACTTTCGCCATTTCCATCCGATCACTACCCGCTGGAGCGATAACGATGCCTATGGTCATGTAAATAACGTGATCTATTACCACTGGTTTGATACGGTGGTTAATCAGTTCCTCATCGTTAACGGCACGCTCGACATTCATGCCGGCGAAGCGATTGCGCTGGTAGTGGAAACACATTGCAATTATTTTTCCTCAGTGGCGTTCCCTGATCCGGTCACGGCCGGCTTGTGTGTAACGCGAATGGGTGACTCCAGTGTGCGCTATGAGGTGGGCATCTTTCGAGGGGATCATGATCTGGCCTCGGCGCAGGGACATTTCGTCCATGTGTATGTCAATAAGCTGACGCGCAAGCCGACATCCATCCCGGCGCCGGCGCGTGCGTTACTGCAATCTATTCAGATCGAAATCATGAAAGCGCCCCTATGAACGAATCTAACTTGATGAGTCAACAACAAGCAGTCGATCAGGCAATCAGCTCGCGCCGATCCATCCGAGCATTTTTGCCGACACCGGTACCACGTGCCGACATCGAAGCCCTGCTCAACGTGGCGTCGCGTGCACCGTCGGGCTCCAATACGCAGCCCTGGAAAGTATACGTACTGACAGGCGCGACGAAACAACGTCTCACGGATGCCATCCTTGCGGTTTATCTGAATCCGGAGGAACTGATGTCCCATGAAGAGGAATATGCCTACTATCCCCGTCAATGGGTGGCACCTTATGTAGAGAGGCGTCGCAAGGTCGGCTGGGACCTGTATGCCTTACTGGGGCTGACCCGCGAGAACAAGGCTGGTATGCAGACCCAGCATGGTCGTAACTATGCTTTTTTCGATGCGCCGGTCGGTTTGATTTTCACGATCGATCGCGTGATGGAACAAGGCTCCTGGCTGGACTACGGTATGTTCCTCCAAAATATCATGATCGCCGCGCGTGCGCGGGGTCTTGATACCTGTCCGCAAGCGGCCTTCACGCAGTTTCATCGTGTAATCGCCGAAACGCTTGGCCTGCCTGATAATGAGCAATTCGTCTGCGGTATGGCGTTGGGTTATGCCGATCACAGCAAAATAGAAAATACGCTAGTGACCGAGCGCGCTCCGGTGTCAGCGTTTGCCCGATTCATGGAGTGAGCTGATGAAAAAAATTGCGGTGATAGCCGGCGATGGCATCGGTACCGAAGTCATTCCGGAGGGTTTGCGCGTGCTCGAGGCCGCAGCGGCCCGATTCGATCTTGAACTGTCTTTTGATCATTTCGATTTTGCCAGTTGCGATTATTTTGCGCGTCATGGCCAAATGATGCCGGATGACTGGAAAGCGCAGATTGGTGGCCATGATGCGATTTATTTTGGCGCAGTCGGCTGGCCCGCCACCGTACCGGACCATATTTCGCTCTGGGGTTCATTACTCAAATTTCGTCGTGAATTTGATCAGTATGTGAATCTTCGTCCCTGTCGGCTGATGCCGGGTATCCCGTCACCGTTGGCTCATCGCAAGCCAGGCGATATTGATTTTTATGTGGTGCGGGAAAACACCGAAGGTGAGTATTCGTCGGTCGGTGGCCGCATGTATGAAGGCACATCGCGCGAAACTGTTTTCCAGCAGAGTGTGTTCTCGCGTCACGGGACCGATCGCATCCTGAAATATGCATTCGAGCTGGCGCAGCGCCGACCGAAAAAGCATCTGACCTCAGCGACCAAGTCGAATGGTATTTCCATCACCATGCCTTACTGGGATGAGCGTGTCGCAGAGATGGCGCGTCACTATCCTGAGATACGCTGCGACAAATTTCATATCGATATTTTGTGCGCCCATTTTGTTCAGCATCCGGACTGGTTTGATGTGGTGGTGGCGTCCAACCTGTTTGGTGACATTCTTTCGGATCTCGGTCCCGCCTGTACAGGCACGATTGCAATTGCGCCGTCAGCCAACATCAATCCCGAGGGTATCTATCCGTCGCTGTTCGAGCCGGTGCACGGATCGGCTCCCGATATTGCCGGCAAAGGTGTGGCGAACCCGATCGGACAAATTTGGTGTGGGGCCATGATGCTTGAGCATTTCGGTTACGCGCAGGCGGGTCAGGCGATCGTTCATGCGATTGAGCGTGTGCTTGAAGCCGGCCCGGAGCACGCACCTTTTACGCCGGACATGGGGGGGCGGGGCAGCACGACGGATCTGGGGCGGGCGATCGCGGCGGCTTTGTAATTTTTGAAATTTATAAAATGGCAATGCCGGATCAGGTCGCTAAGGCAAGTGATATTGATTGATAAACCTGTTTAATTAGTCGCCCTAACTCCTTAATTCTCTTGCAGATTTGCATTGATTTGCTACACTACACGCAAATTTTGCAAAATGGCATGGAGTTGGGATGCGACGTTTTTTTCTGAGAAATCTGATTTTCACGCTGTCGGCATTGCTGGCCTCGACCACGGTCTGGAGCGCCTCACAGCGCAGCGAAAAACCGCCCGTTGCCAAGAAAGCCACACGTGCCGTCGAGGCGGGCAAGCACTCGATCGCCAAAAAAACCAACCGGGATGCAGGCCAGCGTGCCGCGCGAGTTAAGGCGAAGTCGCGCTCTATCAAGCCTGTTGTGGTCGCCAGCAAGCGCAAAGGCGGTTTTCAGCGTGTTGCCTACACGCCGTCCTTAGCAGCGCCGCATTCCATCACGGCTGGCGATCTGGCCGGGCTGGGTCAGACCCGTGACCCTCTGGACTTGAGCGCCAATGTGGCGCTCGTGATCGATCAGAATTCGTCAGAAATTTTGTTTGAAAAAAATTCTCATGTCGCGCTGCCGATTGCCTCGATTACCAAGCTGATGACCAGCCTGGTCGTGGTTGAAGCCAATCAGAATCTGGATGAAATTCTCACCGTGACGGAAGAAGACGTTGATCGCAAGCGCTATAGCCATTCGCGACTGCGCATTGGCTCGCAGCTCTCGCGTGCGAACATGCTGCACATTGCGCTGATGAGTTCCGAAAATCGGGCGGCCGCGGCGTTGGGCAGAAATTATCCGGGCGGTCTGAGCGAATTTATCAAAGCGATGAATGCCAAAGCAAGCGAACTGGGCATGACGAATTCACGCTTCGCCGATCCTACGGGTCTCTCGAGTGCCAATGTGTCTAGTGCGCGTGATTTGGCCCGACTGGTGGTCGCTGCTTATCTGCACCCACTGATTCGCGAGTACTCCACCGACAGAAATTATGCCGTTGAACCGGGCGGCCCTGCGCTGGAATACCGTAACTCCAATGGTCTGATTGAAAATCCAGAATGGGCGATTGGCCTGCAGAAGACAGGTTACATCTCCGAGGCGGGTCGCTGTCTCGTGATGCAAGTGAATGTCGCCGGGCGTCCGGTGGTGATGGTTTTCCTTGATTCAAAAACCAAGCAGTCGCGGCTGGCCGATGCCGACCGGCTTCGCAAGTGGCTGGAAAACCGCGGTACCTCCGCAATGAATCAGCTTGCGGACGATCGAAGCTGATTGAGCTGTCGGGGCTGATCATTCCGGTCACAAAAAAAGCGAACTTCGGTTCGCTTTTTTTATGTTGGCACGCTCTGTTATTCGTCTGGCGCTGAGAGCTCAGGCGCTTTCCATCGCCCGATAACCCAGTACGCCGGAGATGTCATTGGCGGTCCCGATCAGATCGTCGAGCCATTCATCCTTGAGCCGGTCGGCAGGTGCAGAAATCGACAGCCCGGCGATCAATCGACCTGCATCATCGCGGATACCGGCTGCCATGCAACGTACACCCAGTTCGAGCTCTTCATTGTCACGCGCATAGCCGCGCGCGCGTACCAGCGATAACTCCCGCTCGAGCTTGGCCAAATCGGTAATTGAATTCTTGTTGTGGCCCGCCAGTCCGGTACGCGTGGCATAGCTACGCACCAGTTTCGAATCATCGACGGACAGGAACAGCTTGCCGGTCGAGGTTAGATGCAAGGGCGCGCGACCACCAATCGCACGTACTACTTGCATGCCTGATCGTTCGGAGAACGCGCGATCGATATAGACAATTTCATCGCCCTGACGCACCGACAGGTTCACGGTTTGCTGAGTTCTGCGATGCAGTGACTGCATGAAGGACAGCGATGCTTCGCGGACATTCAGCCGGCTTTTCACGATATTGCCCAGTTCCAGCAGCCGCATCCCCAGTCGGTAGGTGCCGGGTTCGGCACGGTCAACAAAACGCTTGGTGACCATATCGTTGAGGATGCGGTGCGCGGTTGACGGATGCAGGCCGGTGGCGAGGGAGAGTTCTTTCAGGCTGACCGGGTCGGGGTAGCCTGCGAGAGCATCGAGCAGGCTCATCATGCGCTCGATCACTTGTATCGAGGTTTTATCGGAAGCAGGTGTGGCATCAGGTTTCATGGGCGTACGGTAGTGCGTTGATGCGTTGGTGCGATGCAATATCGATGTTATACCACAATGCGAAAAGCAATCACAAGCGGCCGGCGCAAAGATTTGCCGTTGACGCGCAAATTTTTTTCATCCCGCGCCAGCCTGTCACAGGGAGCGCAAACGCCGGATAATGCAGCATCTGAATTTGCCGGGATTGGGAAAAACATGCGTGTCGGATTGATGGTGACTTGTCTGGTCGATGTCATGCGCCCGGAAATCGGTTTCTCCACGCTCAAGCTGCTGGAAGCCGCCGGGTGTGAGGTCGTGGTGCCGGAGCAGCAAACCTGCTGCGGACAGCCGGCCTACAGTTCAGGTAACCGTGAGGCTGCCCGCGAGCTGGCGAAAAAATTTATTGAAGAGTTCGAAAGCTTCGATTACGTTGTCATCCCCTCGGGTTCATGCGGTGGCACGGTCAAGACGCATTACGACGATATCCTGCGCGATCAGCCCGAGTTGCTGGCCCGGTATCAGAAAATCAAGCCGCGCGTTTTCGAACTCACCGATTTTCTGGTGAACGTGGTGCGTCTCGACAAGCTGCCGGCGCTAACGTCCTCCAGTTTCAAGGGCAGCATCACTTATCACGATTCCTGCTGCGGTTTGCGTGAACTGGGCGTGCAGGGGCAGCCGCGTGAATTGCTGGCCAAACGAGAAGGTGTTCAGCTGACCGAAATGAATCAGGCGCGGACCTGTTGTGGTTTTGGCGGTACCTTTGCAGTGAAGTACGGTGAGATTTCTGCTGCGATTGTCGATGACAAATGCGACAACATTCACGCCAGCGGAGCCGATGCGGTCGTGCTCGGCGATCTGGGTTGCATGCTCAATATTGAAGGCCGTCTGCGTCGCACGGGAGATCATAAAACCCGCGTTCTGCATGTCGCCGAAGTTCTTGCGGGAGACGCATAATGCAAATCCAATCCATGCATTTCAAAGCACGCGCAGGCCAGAAGCTGGCAGATGAGCGCTTGCAGCAGACGCTGAAAAAATTCTCGACCAAATTCGTGAGCGCCCGTGCCAGCGCCATCACCGAACTGGATGATTTCGAGGCGACGCGCGATGCGGCAGTCGAACGCCGGATGCGTGCGATCGAAAATCTGGATGTCTGGCTGGCGACCTTCGAGAAAGAAGCCACGCGTCGTGGTGCGACCGTACTCTATGCGGAAACTGCCGAGCAGGCTTCGAAGCTGGTGGTTGAAATTGCGAAAAAGCATGACGTCAAAAAAGTCATCAAATCCAAGTCCATGGTGTCGGAAGAGATGGCATTGAACAGCGCGCTCGAAGCGGCGGGTGTGACACCGATCGAAACCGATCTGGGTGAGTACATTCTCCAGATTAATGATAACGAACCGCCCTCGCACATCATTGCGCCAGTGATTCACAAGGACAAGGAAGAAGTCGCTGACTTGTTCGCGAAAGTGCATAACAAGCCGCGGCTGACCGACATCCACGAAATGACCCGCGAAGCGCGGGAGGTACTGCGGCCGCATTTTCTGTCCGCCGACATGGGCGTCACCGGCGGCAATTTCGTGATCGCCGAATCCGGATCGGTCGCTGTTGTCACGAACGAAGGCAATGAGGGCATGTGCACCATCATGCCGCCCAAAGTGCATGTGGTCGTCACCGGCATCGAAAAGGTTTTGCCGACCCTGTCCGATCTGGCTACCGTCATGCGTCTCTTGCCGCGTTCCGCCACCGGGCAGTCGATATCCAATTATTTTTCGCTCCTGACCGGGCCGCGTGACAGCAATGAGCAGGATGGTCCCGAGCATATGTATTTTGTACTGGTGGACGCAGGCCGGACGGGGCTGATCGGCACGGAGTTTCAGGAAATGCTGCGTTGCATACGCTGTGGTGCGTGCATGAATCATTGTCCGGTCTACAGCAAGATTGGCGGCCATGCGTATGGCTGGGTTTATCCAGGACCGATGGGCAGTGTGCTCACACCCTCTTACATCGGTGTTGATAAAGCGATGGATCTGCCGCAGGCATCGACTTTGTGTGGCGAGTGTCACGTGGTGTGTCCGGTCAAGATTCCGTTGCCGGATCTGCTGCGCAAGCTGAGGGAAAAGCAATTCGACAAAGGCTTGCGTCCGGGTTTCGAGTATCTGGCCTTCGGACTCTGGTCGTTCGTCGCCAAACGTCCGGTCTTGTATCGCATCGCAATGCGGGTTGCGGCGCGCGCTCTCAGCGTCATGGGTGGCAGCCGCCGTATAATCAGCAGGCTGCCGTTCGCAGGCGGGTGGACGGATCATCGCGACATGCCTGCGCCCTCCGGAAAAACTTTCCGGGAGCTCTATCGTGAGCGCAAACAATCCTAATCGATGACAAAAAAAGAACAACCGGTCAGCCAATACAAAAGTAAAGCAGGCTTTCAACGTCTGATTGCTGCACTATTTAATTCTTTTAATGGTCTGCGCACCGCCTGGAGACTCGAACACGCGTTCCGTCAGGAGTTGGGTGTTGCCTTGCCGGGGATTGTGGTGGCGCTGCTGCTACCCGTTTCGCTGCTCGAGCGGATTGCCCTGATCGCAGTACTGTTGCTTATGCTGATCACGGAGTTGGTGAATTCAGCGATCGAGGCGGTTGTCGACAGAATCTCGCTTGATCACCATGAACTGTCAAAAAATGCCAAGGATTTAGGGAGTGCGGCCGTCATGCTGTCGGTGATACTGGCGGTACTCACTTGGGCAGCGATCCTCGGCGCTTTGTGGATGCGCTGAGCACATCCACAAAACACGGTTGGTATCTTACTGCCCGGGGTTGGTGAACTCCGCATGAACCTCATTGATTGCCTTCACGACCTCGTCCGATAATTTGATCGAATACGCATCGATGTCATACGCGAGCTGCTCGATGCTGGTCGCACCGATGATGGTCGACGCAATGAACCAACGCGTGTAGCACCAGGCCAGCGCAAGCTGAGTCGCGGTCATTCCATGCTCGCTGGCGATTTTCATGTAGCGCTTTGTCGCCTCCACCACACGGGGTCGCAGATAACGCGGACTCCAGTTTGGCGGGAAGTGGGTCAGTCGTCCTGCCGCCTGCGCATTGTCCACATACTTGCCGGTCAACTGACCGAACGCAAGCGGACTGTAGGCCAGCATCCCGACATTTTCGCGGTAACAGGTTTCATCCAGACCGCTTTCGAAACTGCGGTTAGCCAGATGGTAACCATTCTGTATCGATACGATACGCGGCAAGCCCCGAGTCTCTGACAAATGAACGAACTCGGATACACCCCAGGCGCTTTCATTGGAGACACCGATGTGACGGATTTTGCCGGCCTTGATCAGCTCTTGCAGTACGTTCAGCGTCTCCTCAATCGCCACGCAGTCACGTTCATGCGCCGGATTGAAAAACAATTGCCCGAAGACCGGCACATTGCGGCTGGGCCAGTGCAGCTGGTACAGATCGATGTAATCCGTTTGCAGGCGTTTCAGGCTGCTCTCAACTGCCGCGCGGATATTGGCTGCATCGAAATTGCTCTGGCTGTTGCGTATCCAGTGCATCGCTTTCGACGGACCGGCAATTTTAGTCGCCAGGATAATGTCCTTGCGACGACCTGATTTTTTCAGCCAGGTGCCGATGATGGTTTCGGTGGCGCCCTGTGTTTCGGCGCGCGGCATGACGGGATACAACTCAGCGGTATCAATGAAATTAATGCCGCGCTCGAGCGCATAGTCGAGCTGGCTGTGACCTTCGGCTTCCGAATTTTGCTCGCCAAAGGTCATGGTGCCCAGACAGATTTTGGATACCTGCAGGTCGCTATCACCCAGTTTAATCTTTTCCATGCTTGTCTCCCTGATTTATTTTTCCGACAGTTTTATCAAGTTAATGTTTCGTTGCGACGGCTTCTGCGCATTCTCTCACCAGTGAGGGGCCACGATAAATCAGCCCAGTGTAGAGCTGAACCAGGCTCGCGCCCGCGTCCATTTTGTCGCGTGCGTGTGCGCCACTGAGTATGCCGCCCACGCCGATGATGGGAATCTCGCCTTTGAAAGCCCGATGCAGCGCGCGGATCACACGCGTCGACAGATCGCGTACCGGCGCGCCTGAGAGGCCGCCGGCCTCATCTGCGTGCGCCAGACCTTGTACTGCATCGCGGGTGATCGTGGTGTTGCTCGCGATGACGCCATCAATGTGGTGACGCATAAGCGCATCGGCGATGGTCTCGATTTGATCATTATCGAGATCGGGTGCGATTTTCAGCGCCAGTGGTACGTAGCGTCCATGCGTATCAGCCAGCCGGGCCTGTGCCTGCTTGAGAGCAGACAGCAGTACGTCAAGTTCGGAGGCCTGCTGGAGCTGGCGAAGGTTCTTGGTATTGGGTGATGAAATATTGACCGCCACATACGCTGCATACGGATACACCTTATCCAGACAATGCAGATAATCATCGGTTGCACGTTCGATCGGCGTATCGGCATTCTTGCCAATATTCAGGCCGAGAATGCCCTGCTTTTCCTGATAAAAACGCGAGGCCTGTACGTTACGGACAAAGGCATCGGCGCCACCATTATTGAAGCCCATGCGATTAATGAGTGCCTGCGCTCGTGGCAGGCGGAACATACGTGGTTTCGGATTGCCGGGTTGCGCGCGCGGTGTCACCGTGCCGATTTCAATGAAGCCGAAACCCAGCGCCGCCAGGCCGTCGATATACGCTCCGTCTTTGTCCAGACCGGCAGCCAGTCCGACCGGATTCGGAAAGGTGATGCCCATTACTAAGCGTGGATCGGGGGTTGGTCGGGGCAGCAGCCGCGTCAATCCTGCGGATGCAGCAGAGCGCAGGGCCGGTAGTGTGAGGTCGTGGGCTTGCTCGGGATCGAGCGAGAACAGCAAGGGGCGGGCAAGCGAATAGAGAAGTTTGTCAGACACGATGAGCAGGCATTCAGTAGAGGCACCGCGATTGTACCTCTGAGCCCTGTGTTATCCGTCAGACAATTTCTCCCATTGACCACGGCGCAGGGCTTCGATCGGGCGGAAATTCACTTTGTAGGACATCTTCGCGCTTTCTTCTATCCAGTAGCCAAGGTAAACGTAGGGGATGTTGAGTTGTCGCGCTTGCTCGATTTGCCACAGCACGTTGTAGGTGCCGAGGCTGGATTTGGGCAGATCGGGATCAAAGAAGGTGTAAACCGAGGACAGACCATCGTCGAGCACATCAATGATGCTCACCATGCGCAGTGTGCCATCCGGTTCGCGAAACTCGACCAGCCGTGTGTTGACTTTGCTTTGCAAAAGAAATTGAGCGTACTGATCACGACTGTCCTGATCCATGCCACCGCCTGAATGGCGCATGGCCTGGTAGCGCAGATAAAGCTCATAGTGTTCGTGTACGTAGGCCAGACGAGAGACCCAGGTCGACAAGTGCTGATGCTGTTTCCACGAACGGCGCTGGCTGCGGCTGGGGGAGAAATCCGCCGCGCTCACGCGCACCGGTGTGCATGCCTGGCAGCCATCGCAATACGGGCGATAAGTAAAAATACCGCTGCGGCGAAAGCCGTTTTTTACCAGCTCGGAATAGATATCCGCATTGATCAGATGCGAGGGCGTGGCCACCTGCGAACGTGCCTGCCGGTCATCCAGATAGCTGCACGGATAGGGCGCAGTTGCATAAAACTGCAAGGTCGAAAAAGGCAGGTCCTTAAGATGTGTCATTGGGCGTTTTGGTGTTCAGCGGCCACAGGCAGGAATGTACCGTGATCGTACCGAAAAGCGCAAAGCTTTGCTGTCATGTTGGATGAAGAGACAAATGTTGCGGCACCCAGTGATCAATTGCCGGCCGGGCGATAGCTTCTTTCATGTGGGAAATGAAGGCAGCACGAGCCATGGTTCGGGCACCCAGTGACGCAAGATGATTGGTCTCTTGCTGGCAATCGATCAATTCGACCTCTCGGGCGCGCAGAAATTCCACCAGATAGGCCAGTGCTACTTTGGATGCATCCGTCACGCGCGCGAACATCGACTCACCGTAGAACATACGCCCGATGCAGACGCCATAAGCGCCTCCCACCAGTTGCTCATCCCGCCACAGCTCCGTTGAGTGCGCATAGCCCAGCGCATGCAGCTGGCAGTAGCCATCCATGATGTCGTCGGATATCCAGGTGCCCGAGGATTGCTCACGCGGTGCGGCGCAGGCCCGGATCACCGACCGGAAATCGGTATCGAAACGTACCTCCCAGGGGCCACCCGTCCGCATGCTTCGGTCCACTTTTTTCAGTGTTTTGCGCAAGCTCTCCGAAATCCTGAATTCGGCGGTGGGCAGCACCATGCGGGGGTCAGTGCTCCACCACAGCACCGGCTGATGCGCAGAGAACCAGGGAAAAATGCCGTGCCGATAGGCATCCAGTAGCCGTTGTGGCGACAAATCGGCACCTGCCGCCAGCAATCCCGGCGCGCCATCTGCCTCTGTCAGCGCATGACTGACATCCGGAAAAGGTGTATTCACCTCCAGCCAAGGAATCATCTACCTCACCAAGATAGACAGTAATTTGCACAACTACGGTGCGGTTTAGCGAGGCACATAATTTCTCATGGAAAGTGCTATTTAATTCAATGACTTAGATTGCTACTCGAGCAGCACCAAAGAGGAACGAATATTGCTACATGGCAGTCTCGCTGGTTCATTTATGCACATAAACAGGGAGTTTTCATGGATTCATTCCGCAGCGGCGCGGATACCTTATTCATCTTGCTGGGCGCTATTATGATTCTGGCAATGCATGCCGGTTTCGCGTTCCTCGAGCTTGGCACGGTCCGCAAGAAAAATCAGGTCAATGCACTGGTGAAAATATTAGTCGATTTCGCTGTGTCGACGATCGCTTATTTCTTTATCGGCTACGGCATTGCCTACGGCGTTCATTTTTTCAGCAGTGCGGAAGTACTCGCCGAAAAAAGCGGTTTTGAGCTGGTGAAATTTTTCTTTCTGTTGACCTTTGCTGCTGCGATACCCGCCATTATTTCCGGGGGTATTGCGGAGCGCGCTCGTTTTAATCCGCAACTGGCGGCCACCGCCTTGATGGTGGGGCTGATCTACCCGATTTTTGAAGGTATCGCCTGGAATCAGCGTTTCGGTGTGCAGGCCTGGTTGGAGGCCAGCTTCGGTGCCGGCTTCCATGATTTCGCTGGCTCGGTCGTTGTGCACGCCGTCGGTGGCTGGGCCGCGCTGCCTGCGATACTGCTGCTTGGTTCACGTCGCGGCCGTTATGGCCGAGACGGCAGTATTGCCGCACATCCGCCCTCCAGCATTCCGTTTCTCGCACTCGGAGCCTGGATACTCGCGGTCGGCTGGTTCGGTTTCAATGTGATGAGTGCGCAAACTCTCGACAAAATGAACGGTCTGGTCGCCATGAATTCGCTGATGGCCATGGTCGGCGGCACTCTGGTGGCGGTCGTGATGGGCAAGAACGACCCGGGGTTTGCGTATAACGGACCACTGGCTGGTCTGGTCGCGATTTGCGCCGGATCGGATCTGATGCATCCGCTGGGTGCGCTGCTGACGGGCGGTATCGCTGGCGGCATTTTTGTCTGGCTGTTCACGCTTACGCAAAACCGCTGGAAAATCGATGATGTGCTGGGGGTCTGGCCCTTGCACGGTTTGTGTGGTGCATGGGGTGGCATTGCCGCGGGCATCTTCGGCGCCAAAGCCCTCGGCGGCCTGGGCGGCGTGGCGCTGATGTCTCAGCTGATCGGTACCGCTCTTGGCATCTCTATTGCAGTCGCCGGTGGTTTCCTGGTCTATGGTGCGTTGAAAGTGACTGTAGGCATACGGCTGGATCCCGAGGAAGAATATGATGGCGCCGATCTTTCGGTTCACAAGATTTCATCGACCGCAGAGCGGGAAACCAGCTGGTAACTTTCAGCCGCTGTTCAGCGGCTGATGCGCATGCCCGGCGCAATATCGGTCGCGTGCACGCCAAAGGCTTGGCCGTTGCGTGAAGCGGCCAGATCAGCGAAGAAATGTTTCAGCGTATGTGTGACCGTGGGGAAGGCAAGATCACCCCACGGTATCTCCTGCTCGGTGAACAAGCGAACTTCAAGGCTCTCTGTGCCTGCGCAGAAATCCAGATCGATCAAGCGTGAGCGATAAAACAGATGGACCTGGTGCACGTGAGCGACGTTGAGCAAGCTGAACAACTCCAGCAATTCGATACGTGCACCGGCTTCCTCCAGTGTTTCACGCGCTGCAGCTTCGGCCGTGGTTTCACCGTTTTCCATGAAACCCGCAGGCAATGTCCAATAGCCTCTGCGTGGTTCGATAGCGCGACGGCAGAGCAATACCTGTGCGCTGTCATCCTGATCCCACAGCGGTATGCTGCCCACAACCATTTTGGGATTCTGGTAGTGAATTTCTCCACAGCTTCCACACACGTGACGAGCGCGATTGTCATCCGGTGGAATCCTGAGCGACACGTTTTCGCCACAGCTGGGACAAAATTTCATTCGATGGCCGGTTATGGAAAATGCCCGCGCTGAAGTCAGTCCGGGATACGTAATGAGTTTACCATTCGTTGCAATGACAGAATCCGGGTTGCATTGCTAGCAGATAGTCTGTATATTTCGACCCTTCAGACGCGGGGTGGAGCAGTCTGGCAGCTCGTCGGGCTCATAACCCGAAGGTCACAGGTTCAAATCCTGTCCCCGCAACCAAATTCGATGGCAAGTGCATATCAGGCCCCTCAGCAGCAGGGGCTTTTTTGTTCTCTCAACGTTTGGCGCAGCGAATGTCGCGCGGATAGCGATGTTGTGTCAGTGGCAGTGTTTGTCGAACGTCACTTGAGTCACCGACTGAGCAGCGAGATCGTTTCAGGCAGATGGGCAAAGTCATGCGGCACCCGCCCGGGAAATTGTCATAAGAATAAGTGCCTACCTCGTAGTTATCGGCCAACTGGGCGCCAAAGTCAGTCCCGGGAGAGGGTGATTGAGGCAATGACAAGCGTATCGAAGTGCCCTATAATTCGCCGCATCGCTGTGACCAGCGTGGCGTGATCCGGCGCCCTTCGCATTCTCTAGTCTCATTCCGGTCAAGACCGCAGCAGTCGCCCCAAGAAAAATTCTACAACCGCGGGCGCTGGCTGCAAGCAATTAAAACCATGCCTTACTTGGCTCAGCTTTGCTGATGCGAGCCGAGAATTGAGCTTCTCACTGCAACCAACTCGTATTGTACGAATCGTAGATGAATACCATTGAGGCTAAAAAAGTCCTCGAAACTGCACTGTTGTGCACACATGAGGCATTGTCGATCAATGAGCTGAAAAAGCTTTTTGCCGGTCAGTCTGAGGATGCGGAGTCAGTACCTGATACCGATACCATCAAGATCATGCTGGAAGAATTGGTTCAGGATTGGGATGGGCGTGGCGTCGAACTGGTGAACCTATCGACCGGCTGGCGTTTTCAAAGTCGTGCCGAGATGAAGGTTTTCCTCGATCGATTGAATCCAGAGAAGCCGCCGAAATATACCCGTGCGACGCTTGAGACGTTGGCCATCATTGCGTACCGCCAACCGGTGACACGGGGTGATATCGAAGAGATTCGCGGTGTGGCCGTCAACTCGCAAACGATCAAGCTGCTGGAGGATCGGGGCTGGGTTGATGTGATCGGTCACAGGGATGTCCCCGGAAGGCCTGCGTTGCTGGCGACTACCAAACAGTTCTTGGATGATCTCGGCTTGTCTTCACTGGAGCAGTTACCGCCATTGCAGCAGGTCGGAGCGGATGTTTTGCCTGAAGATGCAGCCGCCGCGATTCAGGCCATGGAGCAGAATTTGCAGGCCTCACTGGATCAGGCAGCAATCGATTTTTCCGAGCCCGCAGCCGACGATGCAGCGTCGCAATCAGTGACACTGGCACGTGGTGATCAGC
>CAZXDB010000011.1:20958-22280 GCA_964639465.1 uncultured Bifidobacterium sp.
GTGATCTGTCACTCCCGGATGAGCACGGCGACGATGCTCCCACCGAACCCCTACCTGATACGCAATATGACAGCACCCGACCCGAATGACCCGCAGTCACCGCATCTGAGTGGTGATGCCGCTGAAAACACCGGTGATATGGCGCCCGGCAATGACGCGTCTTCAAAAGACAAAGCCCGGCAGGACAAAAAAAATCCTCGGCGTGGTGTGCGCGGTCCGCGCGCCTTGCGCCGCTCACGAAGCCCTGACAAGGGTGAAGAGACAAGTAAGCCGTTTACCCCCACAGACCGGATCAGCCCCCATGGTCCCGCTCGCGAACCTCAGCGTGGCAAGCCCGGTCCGCGTCACAAGCCCCAGCACGCAAATCAACGCAACGGCCAGCGTAGCTCGGGTGCAGACGCCGACGCGATTTTCAGCTTCGTAACCTCGGATGACTTTGATCGGGCCGCCGCTGACGAAGTCCAGGCGACTACCCGGCAAGGGACTCGCTTGCAGAAGCCCGCTCGACGCGATCTCACGGCAGACGACGATGCGCCCAAGCTGCACAAAGTACTGGCTGAGGCCGGTCTGGGTTCCCGTCGTGATATGGAAGAGCTGATCATCGCAGGGCGCGTGTCGGTCAATGGTGAGCCGGCTCATATCGGACAGCGCATACTGCCGGCCGATCAGGTCCGGATCAACGGCAAACTGGTGCAGCGCAAAGTCAGCTCTCGTCCTCCGCGCGTACTTGTCTATCACAAGCCTTCCGGCGAAATCGTCAGCAGCAGTGACCCTGAAGGTCGCGCTACCGTTTTTGATCGCTTGCCCACCATGAAGGTCGGTAAATGGCTGGCTGTCGGACGCCTCGATTTTAATACCGAAGGTTTGCTGCTGTTTACAACGTCAGGCGATCTGGCCAACAAGCTCATGCATCCGCGTTACGGAATTGAGCGTGAATATGCCGTACGCACCCTCGGTGAACTCGAAGAGGGCATGCGACAGAAATTGCTCTCAGGCGTAGAGCTTGAGGATGGCCTTGCACAGTTCAACAAGATTGCCGATGGTGGTGGGGACGGTGCAAACCGCTGGTATCGCGTGACGATTTCCGAAGGCCGCAATCGGGAAGTGCGACGGATGTTCGAATCGGTTGGGCTGACTGTCTCGCGCCTGATTCGCACACGTTATGGCGCGCTCACGCTGCCCAGCAATCTCAAACGTGGCCGCTGGGAAGAAATGGACGAGCATGCGGTGCGAGCTCTGTTGACAGCCCATGGCTTGCAAAAGCCTGCCGGTCGGCAACCGGACGCGCGCGGCGGACCGGGCAAAGGCAAGTTTGGCGGACC
>CAZXDB010000011.1:22380-27720 GCA_964639465.1 uncultured Bifidobacterium sp.
CAGGGCAACACTGGTGGCCGGGGCGCGCCGCGTTCGCGTCAACCCGATCCCTTGCAGACAGCGCTGGGATTTCCGACTGCGCCGCAAGGTGGGCGGGGTCCGCGAAGTGGACAGGGTCAGCGTAACGGGCAGGGCGATGCACGGCGCGGTAACGGCCAAGGTGCGACGGGCAATTCATGGTCAGCCGATCGCTACGGTACCGGCATGCCCCAACGCCGCCGGTCACGCGGCTGAAGAATGGTCGGGCGCCGGGCATCTATCGACCGAACAGGCGCATCGAAGATCTCAGATTGATAATTCTTTTGCGTTGCCTTGTGCGTTGCGGTGAGATGCCTAATCGCCTATAATCAGGCACTTAACAAAGCTTCCGGCGGTCGGGTAACGAGGTGCGTGTTGGCCAGGTACTCATAACAGGCGGTTCAGGAAGCACAAAGAAAGATGGGCAGATGCCCATTTTTTTTTTCCTGAAAAAGTTGAAGTTGCGCTTGTGTGAGGGGTATTTCTTTGTTGTCCGCGCTGATTGAAAAGACGGTGACCGGCATGGGTTACGAGCTGGTGGATTTTGAACAGGCCGCTCGCGGCCTGGTGCGCGTCTACATCGACGTTTTGCCCGAAGAAGACCGGGCGGTGAACGTGGACGACTGCGAGAAAGTCACGCACCAGCTGCTCCACGTACTGACGGTAGAGAACGCCAACTATGAGCGGCTCGAAGTATCGTCGCCGGGGCTGGATCGTCCTCTCAAGAAGCTGTCGGATTATGCGCGTTTTGCCGGGCAAGAGGCCGTCGTCAAATTGCGGATGGCTGCCCCGGGAGCGAACAACCGGAAATCGTTCGAAGGTATTTTGCATGAGCCAGAGGGCGAGACACTCCGGCTTGAATTTGAAGGAAATGAAGGGCCGGCGATGCTGGAGTTTTCGCTGGCAGAAGTGGACAAGGCACGTTTGGTGCCCAAAGTGGATTTCAGGAGCCGTAAATGAGTCGCGAAATTTTGTTGCTGGTTGACGCGCTGGCGCGTGAGAAGAATGTCGACAAGGATGTCGTCTTCGGTGCGCTTGAGCATGCGCTGGCCCAGGCCACCAAGAAACGCTATGAGGGCGAGGTTGATATCCGCGTCGCCATCGACCGCGAGAGCGGTGAATTCGAATCATTCCGGCGCTGGCATGTCGTGCCCGACGAAGCCGGTCTTCAGTTGCCAGATCAGGAAATTCTGCTGTTCGAAGCGAAAGAGCAGATCGAAGACATCGAGGTCGATGATTACATCGAAGAACCAATTGAATCCGTCGACTTCGGTCGTCGCTTTGCACAAGACACCAAGCAGGTCGTGCTGCAGCGTATACGCGATGCCGAACGCGAGCAGATTCTTGCCGATTTCCTCGAACGTGGTGACGTGCTGGTCACGGGCACCATCAAGCGTATGGAGCGCGGTGATGCGATTGTTGAATCCGGCAAAATCGAAGCCCGGCTGCCGCGTGATCAGACGATCCCCAAAGAGAACCTGCGTATCGGCGACCGCGTTCGCGCATACATCCTGCGCATCGATCGCAATGCCCGCGGCCCTCAAGTCATCCTGTCGCGCACGGCACCCGAATTCATCATGAAATTGTTCGAGCTGGAAGTTCCCGAGATCGAACAGGGTCTTCTGCAGATCAAATCCGCAGCGCGCGATCCCGGTGTGCGTGCCAAGATCGCTGTCTTCACCAGCGACAAACGCATTGACCCCATCGGCACCTGCGTCGGCATGCGCGGTTCACGTGTGCAAAGCGTGACCGGCGAGCTGGGCGGCGAGCGCGTCGATATCGTCCTCTGGTCGGATGATCCTGCGCAGTTTGTCATCGGTGCGCTGGCCCCGGCCAATGTCTCATCGATCATGGTTGACGAAGACAAACATGCGATGGATGTCGTGGTCGACGAAGAAAATCTCGCCATTGCCATCGGTCGTGGTGGTCAAAATGTGCGTCTGGCCAGTGAATTGACAGGCTGGCAGATCAACATCATGACCGCCGAAGAGTCGGCTGATAAAGCCGCCTCTGAAACAGCAGTCATTCGCAGCCTGTTCATGGAAAAACTCGATGTCGACGAAGAGGTCGCCGACATCCTCGCGCAGGAAGGCTTCTCCACACTCGAAGAAATCGCGTATGTGCCGATCACCGAGATGCTGGAAATCGAAGCCTTCGATGAAGATACCGTCAACGAACTGCGTAACCGCGCACGCGATGCACTCGTCACCGAAGCGATTGCCTCCGAAGAAGGTCTCGAAGGCATGGAAGACGCGCTGCTCAATCTCGACGACATGGATCGAATCACCGCCGGCAAGCTGGGTTTGGCTGGTGTGAAAACACTCGAGGCATTTGCTGGTCTGGCCTATGACGAATTCGGTGCCATCCTGGCACTGCCTACGGAACGCGCTCGTCAGCTGATCGACCAGGAGTTCAGCGATGTGACCGATGAAGAGATGAAGTTGATTGATGCGAAATATGATGACCGTGCAAAGGCTCTCCAGGCCCGCGTCTGGAGTCTCGCTGAGTCCAAATAAGCACCCCGGACCCGATACCTTTGCAAAAGCATCACTAGAAAAGAGGACTGAATGGCAAGTAACAATGTCGCCCAATTTGCCACCGAGCTGAAAATGCCGGCGGACCTGCTGCTCAAGCAGCTTAAGGACGCTGGCGTCGAAAAAAGCTCGGTTGAAGACACGCTGTCCAAGGAAGACAAGGACAAGCTGCTCGGGCATTTGCGCAAAGTTCACGGTGCTGCGGCAGATGGCGAGAAGAAAAAAATCACGCTGACCCGCAAAGAAACCACCGAGATCAAGCAAGCTGATTCCAGCGGAAAATCCCGCACCATTCAGGTTGAAGTTCGCAAGAAGCGCACTTTCGTCAAGCGTGACGACGCGCCGGTCGCGCAAGAAGAGGAAGCGCCCAAAGCCCCGATCATTGATGAGGCCGAGCAGGCACGACGTGATGAAGAAGCCCGTCGTCAGGCGGAGCTGATTGCAAGACAGGAAGCCGATCTGCGTGAAAAGCAGGAGCGGCTTGCCAAACTCGAAGCGCAGCGCGAAGCCGAAAAGGCAGCGGACGCTGCTCTTGCCAAGGTGCAGGAACAAGAGGCGGTCGCCAAAACCTCCGATGCTGACACCCAGCAAAAACTGAAAGAAGCCAGCGAACGCGCAAGTGCTACCGAAGAGGCGCGCAAAGCCGTGGCTGATGAGGTCGCACAAATCAAGCTGATGATGGCCACGCCGCGCAAAGTCGTCAAAGCGCCTGAGCCGGTTGCGCCGGCAGCGCCAGCAGCGCGTGCCGAGGGTACCTTGCATCGTCCTCTGGACAAAAAACCCGGTGAGAAAAAAGACGACAAAAAAACCGGCGAGAAGAAATCCATCAAGTCAGCCAACGTCTCATCGACCTGGCAGGACGACGCCAAAAAACGCAGCCCAGGCGGCGGTCTCAAGACCCGCGGCCCCGGCGGTGGTGGTGGTCGTGATGGCTGGCGCGCGGGTCCTCGGGGACGCCGCAGCAGCAACAATGACGACCGCGAAACCAATTTCCAGCAACCGACCGAAGCCGTCGTGCGCGAAGTTCATGTTCCGGAGACCATCACCGTCGCCGAGCTGGCACACAAAATGGCCGTCAAGGCTTCCGAAGTCATTAAGCAACTGATGAAACTCGGTCAGATGGTCACCATCAATCAGGTGCTGGATCAGGAAACCGCCATGATTTTGGTCGAAGAAATGGGCCACATCGCCCATGCGGCCAAGCTCGACGATCCTGAAGCTCTGCTTGAAGTGGGCTCCGAGAACGTCGACGCCGAACAACTGCCACGTGCGCCCGTTGTGACCGTCATGGGTCACGTTGACCACGGTAAAACGTCGCTGCTCGATTACATCCGTCGTGCCAAGGTTGCCTCTGGTGAAGCCGGTGGCATTACCCAGCACATTGGTGCGTATCACGTTGAAACACCGCGCGGCATGATCACCTTCCTCGACACCCCGGGTCACGAGGCTTTCACGGCCATGCGAGCCCGTGGCGCGAAGGCAACCGATATCGTTATTCTCGTTGTGGCCGCTGATGATGGCGTGATGCCGCAAACCAAAGAAGCGATTGCACATGCTAAAGCAGCGGGTGTGCCGCTCGTGGTCGCCGTCAACAAGATCGACAAGCCGGGTGCTAATCCTGATCGCGTCAAGCAAGAGCTCGTCGCTGAGCAAGTGGTACCCGAAGAATACGGTGGTGAATCGCCGTTCATCTCGGTCTCGGCGAAAACCGGCGAGGGTATCGATACCTTGCTCGAAAACGTATTGCTGCAGGCCGAAGTGCTTGAGCTCAAAGCGCCCGTCGACACCGCCGCCAAAGGTTTGGTCATCGAAGCCAAACTCGACAAAGGTCGTGGTCCTGTCGCCACCATCATGGTGCAGTCCGGTACCCTCAAACGTGGTGATATCGTGCTGGCAGGTTCGTCCTACGGTCGTGTGCGCGCGATGCTTGATGAAAACGGCAAATCAATTACAGAAGCCGGCCCCTCGATTCCTGTCGAGATTCAGGGTCTGACCGAAGTACCTGCCGCTGGTGAAGAAGTCATGGTGCTCACCGACGAACGCAAGGCACGTGAAATTGCCTTGTTCAGACAGGGCAAGTATCGCGATGTAAAGCTCGCCAAACAGCAAGCCGCCAAACTCGAAAACATGTTCGAGCAGATGGCCGAAGGCGAAGTCAAAAATCTCGCCCTCATCATCAAATCCGACGTACAGGGTTCCCAGGAAGCCTTGGTCAGCTCGATGCAAAAACTCTCCACCAGCGAAGTGCGCGTGCAGGTCGTGCATGCTGCGGTGGGCGGCATCAGCGAATCCGATGTCAACCTCGCACTCGCTTCGAAGGCCGTCATCATCGGCTTCAACGTGCGCGCTGATGCTTCGGCACGCAAGCTTGCCGAAGCCAGCGGTATCGACATTCGCTACTACAACATCATTTATGACGCGATCGATGAGATCAAGGCTGCGATGAGTGGCATGCTCTCGCCAGAGAAGCGCGAGAGTGCGTTGGGTCTGGTCGAAATTCGTCAGGTCTTCATGGTCAGCAAAGTCGGTGCGATTGCGGGTTGCTATGTACTTGAGGGCATGGTCAAACGCGGCGCGAATGTCCGACTGTTGCGCGACAATGTCGTACTCTGGACCGGCGAGCTCGATTCGCTCAAGCGCTTTAAGGATGACGTGAAGGAAGTGAAATCCGGCTTCGAATGTGGATTGTCGCTGAAGAACTTCAACGACATCAAAGAAGGCGACCAACTCGAAGTGTTTGAAGTGCAGGAAGTCGCGCGTACGCTTTGATACAGTAAAAATGAAGTCG
>CAZXDB010000011.1:27820-49235 GCA_964639465.1 uncultured Bifidobacterium sp.
CCGGCCTGCGCCGGGATGACGACTTAAAGGCCAACAGTTCTTCAAATGTCATCCCGGCGCAGGCCGGGATCCAGTGTCTTTGAACCTCATCATTCCATGGCCAAGCACAGCAAATCCATCCCCGCCCGAGGCCAGCGCGTCGCAGATCAAATCCAGCGCGATCTCGCCGAACTGATTGCAATGGAGCTCAAAGATCCGCGTGTCGGCATGATCACGCTGACCGAAGTCCAGCTCACGCCAGACTACGCGCATGCGAAGATTTTTTTCACCACGCTCGTTGATGATCCGGCCGCTGTACAAAGCACACTCAAAGGTCTGCAGACCGCTTCCGGATTTTTGCGTAATCAGCTGGGTAAGCGACTGAGCATTCACACCCTGCCTGAATTGCATTTCGTGCATGACATCTCCACCTCGCGTGGTGCCGCCTTGTCGAAACTGATCGACGAAGCCAATGCCACCCGCGCCAAAGATGCAGACGAGCAGTAAGTAGCCCAACGGCACCTCCTGATTCCTGTCAATGAACCCTAATGCCAAGCGCAAGCGCGTCCCTGTCCACGGGGTGCTGCTGCTCGATAAGCCTGAAGGCATTTCCAGTACACAGGCGCTGGCGAAGGCCAAGTGGTTGTTCAATGCCGAGAAAGCCGGGCATACCGGAACACTCGATCCGTTTGCGACAGGCCTCTTACCGCTGTGCTTTGGCGAAGCGACCAAATTCGCCAGTGATTTGCTCGATGCCGACAAGACCTATGAAGCCACGATCCGTTTGGGCGTAACAACCACGACCGGTGATCCTGAAGGCGAAGTCATCGAAACATGCGAAGTGGATGTAGAACGGGCTCAGATCGAGGTCGCCTTGAACAGCTTCCGTGGTCCTATCGATCAAATACCACCGATGTATTCCGCTTTAAAACGCGATGGCAAACCGCTGTACGCGTATGCGCGTGAAGGCAAGACGCTGGAGCGCGAAGCCAGAGCCGTCATCATTCATGAACTTGAGCTGGTCGCATTGACTTCCCCTGATATTCAGATTCGTGTCCGTTGCAGCAAGGGGACCTATATTCGGGTGCTTGGTGAAGATATTGGAAAGGTACTTGGCACAGGGGCCCATCTGGTGTCGCTGCGTCGTGTTGGGGTCGGTAATTTGTTAATTGCTGATGCAACGACTCTCGATGCACTGGCGGCTTTATCCGAGACCGACGGGAAGAACAGCCTTCTGCCCGCCGATAGACTGCTCTCCGAATTAACTCCCGTGGTACTACCGCCAGAACTGGCTAGTCGATTCATGCAGGGGCAACGTCTTTCGTTAGGTAAGGAGGGTGTTGACTATCCCTCCGGTGTTACTGAGCGAGTTAAGGTGCTGGATATGACGCAAATGCTGCTCGGTGTAGCCAGTCTATCTGCTGAGGGATTGCTGCAGCCTGAGCGGCTAGTTTCTGCGTAGGACGTCACAGAAAATCTATTTGATTTTAACTAATAATAAAATTCATATTTATAGCCATGGATCGCTTGCGATATTATTCAAGCTGCTTGAAAAATATGCCGTTATGTTCATAACTTTCGTCTGATCTTCTGTATTTAAAAGGCGACTGAACTGCGCATTCAATTCACCCCCGGAGCTTGCAACCGCGTCTGCCATAAAAGGACTCAGACTTGCGAATGTCAGTATTGAAGGACTTAATTTTTCAATAGAATTAAGAATGTCTACGCCTTCATTTACAGTAAAAGTTTCGTTGTCTGTTAAATTATCAATCGCAGCATCACACTGATCTATAAACATCGATTCCACGGCTTTCCATTGCTTTGAGTCCGTAATGTTGTGGAAGAAATCAATCTGTTTCGCATATATCATATTTTTTAATTCAGTTTCGGTCATTGGATCTTTGATTTTCTTTAACTCGTCTGCAAAATCCCGGACAAAATCGGAAACCCTGCTCTGAAACAAAGGTTGCATATACAACTTAAACTGCTTTTTTTCCACGGAATCGTTTCTGAGAATGTCTCTCAATGGTTCCTTCGCTACAATTAAATTTTGCACATGATTTTTAATCTTCTCAGGCATTTCCCGATTTAGCGTTTCCTGTGCTTCTTTTTTGGCAGCTTCTTTCGTGGCAATCGCCGACTTTATCTCGTAGGCTAATTTCTGTGCATTACCTAATTTGTGCTTATCCGGAAGGTATTTTTTAATTTCTTCGGTGACCTCCACGCCGCTATCTTTCAACATGCGGGTTATTTCCTTGTTTGCTTCTTGCCGCGCCCGGCCGGCCACGGTATCGATCCTGTCCAGCAGTCGGTTGAAAATGTTGCTTTCGGATTTTTTTACTATCTGATAACCCGGTATAGTCGCTTCAGCGTTACTGAAGCCCCATTTAATCCAGCGAGATGTTTTTTCGGCAGGTTGATTGATATTCCCTTGAATCTCAGGCGCTGAGATTTGTTTGATGAATTCATCAAGACGTCGTTCAGGCGACCGATTTGCGTCTAACTTGCTCATGGGTTTAAATTCCTTAGGTGAGGGCGGATCATTTTCAGGTCGCTGACGTGGAAGAAAATTTGGCTTCAGCCGCAGCTGTTGCATTTTGTGTAACTTTTCGGATAATTTTGTTCCTCACAAATATTTTGTCGTTTAGAGCGCAATGTTTTCGCAACTCATTGAAAATGCAAGGAATTTCTCGAAATTGACATAATTCGGTGTTAAAATCTCGGGTTTTCCTGCTTCGGCCTATCTCCCCATGTCAAACACCGACCGCGCTCTGCGCAACATCGCCATCATTGCCCACGTTGACCACGGCAAAACCACCCTGGTTGACCAGCTGCTGCGGCAGTCCGGCACCTTCCGTGAAAACCAGCAGGTCGATACCCGCGTGATGGATTCCAATGACCTTGAAAAAGAGCGCGGCATCACCATCCTCGCGAAGAACTGCGCGGTCGAGTACAAAGGCACCCACATCAACATCGTTGACACCCCCGGTCACGCCGACTTCGGTGGCGAGGTCGAGCGTGTGCTCTCGATGGTGGACTCCGTGCTGTTGCTGGTGGATGCGGTGGAAGGCCCGATGCCACAGACCCGCTTTGTGACCCGCAAGGCACTGGCGCTGGGCTTGAAGCCCATCGTCGTCGTCAACAAAATCGATCGTCCCGGCGCACGTCCTGAGTGGGTGATCAATGCGACCTTTGAATTGTTCGACAAGCTCGGCGCGACGGAAGAGCAGCTGGATTTCCCGGTTGTTTATGCTTCCGCTCTGAATGGTTATGCCAGCCTGGATTCCGATGTGCGTGAGGGCGACATGACGCCGCTGTTTGATGCTGTCTTGCGTCACGTCCCGGTGCGTGATGATGATCCGGACGGTCCGCTGCAGTTGCAAATTTCCTCGCTGGATTACTCATCCTATGTTGGCAAAATCGGTATCGGCCGTATCAGCCGCGGCCGTGTCAAAGCGTTGCAGGATGTCGTGATCATGAACGGCCCTGAAGGTACGCCGGTCAAGGCGCGTATCAATCAGGTGCTCAAGTTCAAAGGTCTGGAGCGCGAAATTGCTGCTGAAGCGTGGGCGGGCGACATCGTACTGATTAATGGCATCGAAGAGCTGGGCATCGGCACCACCGTGTGTGCAGTCGATACCCCTGATGCACTGCCGATGCTGACCGTCGATGAACCGACGCTGACCATGAACTTCATGGTCAACACCTCGCCGCTGGCGGGTCGCGAAGGCAAGTTTGTCACCAGCCGTCAGTTGCGTGAGCGACTTGATCGTGAGCTGAAGGCCAATGTGGCATTGCGTGTGGCACCAACGGACGACGATACGATTTTTGAAGTGTCAGGCCGTGGCGAACTTCACCTGACGATTTTGTTGGAAAACATGCGCCGTGAAGGTTACGAGCTGGCCGTTTCGCGTCCCCGTGTGGTGTTCAAGATGGTTGATGGCGTACGCCATGAGCCCTTCGAAAACCTGACTGTTGATGTCGAAGAAGCGCATCAGGGTGGCGTGATGGAAGAGCTGGGTCGTCGTCGCGGCGATCTGCAGGATATGCAACCCGATGGCAAAGGACGGGTACGCCTTGAATACCGTATGCCAGCGCGTGGCCTGATCGGCTTCCAGGGCGAGTTCATGACGCTGACGCGCGGTACCGGCCTGATGAGTCATGTCTTCGATGCTTACGGTGCTGTCGATCCTAACAAAGGCGAACTCGCTGGCCGTCGCAATGGCGTGCTGATTTCCCAGGACGACGGCGCTGCAGTGGCTTATGCGCTCTGGAAATTGCAGGATCGTGGCCGCATGTTCGTCAACCACAACGATCCGGTGTACGAAGGCATGATCATCGGTATTCACTCACGTGAAAACGATCTGGTCGTTAACCCGATCAAGGGTAAGCAATTGACCAACGTGCGTGCTTCCGGCACCGATGAGGCGGTTCGACTGGTGCCGCCGATTGAGCTCACGCTGGAGTATGCGGTCGAGTTCATCGACGATGATGAGCTGGTCGAGATCACGCCCAAGAGCATTCGTTTGCGCAAACGTTTCCTGAAGGAGCATGAGCGCAAGAAGGCTTCAAGAGAAGCGGCCTGATTGTCGGACTGAGTAGTTATCTGACCATCGGCCTGACTACTGGCCATCGAATTGCTCAGTTGTCAGATCAGCTGTTCTAAAAAAAGCGCCCGCGGGCGCTTTTTTCATTGGATGGTTTTAAGTACGCTGCCGACAGCATCGAACAGTGTATCTATCTGCGCTTTGTTGATGATCAGTGGCGGCGATAGCGCGATGATGTCGGCGGTTGTTCTGATGAGTACATTTTTCTCCCAAAAGCAGCGCTCGAAAACCTCATAAGCGCGTGCCGTGGGTTTGCCCGGCAAGGGCTCCAGTTCGATGGCACACACCAGCCCGATATTGCGGATGTCTTTCACGTGCGGCAAACCGCGCAGCGCATGCGCGGCTTCCTCAAATGCGGGTGCCATCGCGGCCGCGTGCTCGAACAAAGCTTCATCGCGATACACACCCAACGCGGCAATGGCCGCGGCGCTGGCCAGCGGATGGCCGCTGTAGGTATAGCCGTGATAAAACTCGATGCTGTTCTCCGGCGCACGCGACATGAATTCATCGTAGATCGATTGCTTTGCAATCACCGCGCCCATCGGCACCGCCGCATTCGTCAGGCCTTTCGCGCAGCAGAGAATGTCCGGTACCACGCCGAAATAGTCCGCACCAAACGCGGTCCCCAGACGACCGAATCCGGTAATCACCTCATCGAAGATCAGCAGAATGCCGTACTTGTCACATACCGCGCGCAGCTTCTGCAGATAGCCTTTTGGTGGAATGATCACGCCTGCAGATCCTTGCACCGGCTCGACAATCAGCGCAGCAATCGTCGAAGGATCATGCAGTGCGAGCAGGCGCTGCTCGAATTCGTCCGCGATCTCGACGCCGTGTGCCGGAAGGCCGCGCGAAAAAGCATTACGCGCTATATCAAGTGGATGGCGCAAATGATCGACGCCAGGCAGGGCGGGGCCAAAGTGCTTGCGGTTGCCGGCAATGCCGCCCACCGAGATGCCGCCAAAGCCGAC
Organism: uncultured Bifidobacterium sp.; assembly: GCA_964639465.1. Classification (GTDB taxonomy): domain Bacteria; phylum Pseudomonadota; class Gammaproteobacteria; order Burkholderiales; family Burkholderiaceae_D; genus Pernthalerella. The sequence continues at coordinate 33,378 of CAZXDB010000011.1, forward strand.
GCCGTGATAGCCCCGCTCACGCCCTATCAGCTTGGTGCGCAGCCCGTCGCCGCGCATGCGGTGAAAAGCCAGTGCCATCTTGAGCGCCGTTTCGACCGCTTCGGACCCGCTATTACAGAAGAAGACGCGATTCAGGTCCGCCGGCGCCATCGCCGCCAGCGCGCTGGCGGCTTCGAAGGCCTTGGCGTGGCCCATCTGGAAGGGCGGACCGAAATCCATGGTCTGCGCCTGATCGACAACGGCCTGCACAATTTTTGGATGCGCATGGCCTGCATTGACGCACCACAGTCCGGCCGTGCCATCAAGAATCTGCCGTCCGTCTTCGGCGGTGTAATACATGCCGGACGCTGCCGTCATCAAGCGCGGGCGGGACTTGAACTGGCGGTTGGCCGTAAACGGCATCCAGTAATGGGAGGTGTCGAGGCTCATGGTCAGAATGATTCCAGAGGGATATCAGATTGATACCGGGTTGATACAGGATTGGCATGACTAAGGGTCCGAAGCCGTTACTTTACTGCATGCGCCGGCGCGATCGTCAGAGCCGGTAAAATGCGGGCTCCCGAATCAAAGCCTGCACTGCGTGAACGTGAAAAACAAAGCCAAGCTGCCCGCCCGACGACTGTCCGTCGCACCGATGATGGACTGGACCGATCGTCATTGCCGGATGTTTCACCGGCAGATCACGCGCCACACCTGGCTCTATACCGAAATGGTCACGACCGGGGCGATCATCCACGGCGACAAAGCGCGGCATCTGGATTTCAGCGATGAAGAACATCCGGTCGCACTGCAGCTCGGCGGCAGCGAACCGGAAGATCTTGCGAAGAGCGCGAAATTCGGTGAGCAATGGGGTTATGACGAGATCAACCTCAATTGCGGTTGCCCGTCCGAGCGTGTGCAGCGCGGTGCCTTCGGCGCCTGCCTGATGGCTGAACCGCAGCTGGTCGCGGATTGCGTGAAGGCTATGCGTGATGCGGTGAGCATCGACGTCACGGTCAAACATCGGATCGGTATCAATGAGGTGGATAGTTATGACTTCGTGCGCGATTTCGTCGGTACTGTCGCCGATGCAGGATGTAACACCTTCATTGTGCACGCGCGTAATGCCATTCTCACGGGCTTGTCACCCAAGGAAAACCGTGAAATACCTCCGCTGCGCTATGCGTATGCATATCAGCTGAAAAAAGATTTTCCGCAACTGGAAATCATCATCAACGGCGGCATCCGCACCCTCGATGAGATTGATGCACATCTGACGCGAGTCGATGGCGTGATGCTCGGTCGTGAGGCGTATCACAACCCTTATCTGATGGCGAGTTTCGATGCGCGCTATTACGACGATGCCGCATCACAGCGCAGCCGCCTGCAAGTCATCGAAGCAATGCTGCCTTACATGCAGCAGCAGCTCGCCACCGGCGGTCCGCGCCTCAACAGCATTACACGACACATGCTGGGACTCATGGCAGGTTTACCCGGCGCGCGTGGTTTCCGCCAAAAGCTGTCGGACGCCCGGCAGCTGGCCACCGGCGATACCGATATGTTGCTGCGCGCCGTCCACGCTATGCCGGCATTGCCTGCGTGAGTTTTTCTTTGTCGGTCTGAAGATCAGTATTCTTTAAGCCGGTTGTAAAGCGTTTTCAGGCTGATCCCCAACGTGTTGGCCGTCAGGCGTTTATTACCCTGGTAATGACGCAGCGTGGCAAGGATGATGTCCCTTTGGGCTTCTGCCAGCGCGGTGCCGATTGTAAAATTCATCAGACCATTGATCACCTGAGGTACATTTTTTCCAGTGGACGGCGGGTCATCCATCATCACCAGATCGTTGGCCAGAATGTACGCGCGATGCACCATGTTTTTTAATTCCCGTACATTGCCGGGCCAGCGGTGACCATGCAAGCGTTCCATCGCCTGCCTTGAAAAACGCTTGCTCGTCCCTGCTTCACGGTTCATTTCATCGAGAAAATGCTGCGCCAGTAATGCGGTGTCGCCACCTCGTTCACGCAAAGGCGGTACACGTATCGGAAATACCGCCAGCCGGTACATCAAATCCTGCCGCAAGTGGCCCTCATGTACGGCTTCCTTCAGAGATCGGTTAGTCGCTGCAATCAAACGTACATCGACTTGCACTGCGTCGCTGCCACCAATCCGATAAAAACTGCCGGACTCCAGGACGCGCAATAATTTGACTTGCATATCGGAGGGCATTTCCGTGATTTCATCAAGGAATAAGGTGCCGCCGGACACATGCTCGAAGTAACCTGTTTGTCGCCGTGTTGCGCCTGTAAAGCTTCCTTTTTCATGCCCGAATAATGCCGCTTCAATCAAGTGTGTCGGTACTGCACCGCAATTGACTGCAACAAAATGTTGTTGATTACGAATGCTGGATAAATGAATCGCCTGCGCAATCAGTTCTTTGCCCGTTCCGCTCTCACCCTCAAGCAGAACCGTCGCTTCTGTCACAGCAACGCGTTCTATCTGCCGGTACAGCGACAACATCGCGGGCGAGCTTCCGCACAGCAGCCCGAAATGCCTGGAGGGAGATGGTAGTGTCATGGCGGAACGTCATGAAGACAAACGAACAATCTGCACCACTCCTCGGGAAAGACACTGTTTGATATCAAATGGACGCAACGCCTCCTGATTCTCGGTTCGCCTGAATTGTCTGATCGGATGTCGACTGGCTTTGCTACCGCGCAGAGGGTAGTCGACCATGTTGAAACTTATGCACGCTGTCAAAGTCAAGAAGACAGACGATGACATCACCGCGAGTTGAAAGGAATAGGAATGAATCCGAAATCACATGCATCGAAAATTTTTATTTTATTGAGTCTGGCCCTGATCAGCCTCGCAGGCTGCAATCGGGGAGGTAGCGGCGGGACAGACAGTGGCACGGAGCAGGGCAGTACCAGCGCGACCCCACCTCCTCAGACGGCACCAGAATCCATGCCATCGACGCCACCACCCGCCGATACGGAAACCAAGCCCGCTACGCCACCTTCAGGCGGTAGCTCTGGCGGTGCCTCCGGCAGCAGTTCAGGAGGAAGCTACGTTATGCCGGGCAGTCGTTCAGACAGTTCCGGTACGTCAGCGGGCGAGGAAGGCACATCAGGTAGCAGCTCGGGTGGCGGCGCAGCGGGCGGCATGAGTGGTGGTTCGGGCAGTGATTCACGCTAAACAGTCTGAGGGCCGCAACCACAATGCAGAATGCCGGTACTCGAACAATATCGAAGGCGTCAGCAAAGTCACCAACAAGATGAAGCCGCGCACCCCGTAAATGATTTTTTATCGGATATTGTTGGTCCGTTTGTCGGGGTCGTCGCGCCTTAAATACGCTGAATAAAGTTACTTGCATCCTTGAACTGACTTGCGGTACCAGCGCATCGTCTATAGCGACGCGCTGGTACCGACCATGCTGTTTTTCAAGTCCGTACGGTTTTCTGGCTATGCAGGGTGAGGTATGCATTCCCTGTGATGCTCGGGACGGTCAATTTTTTTCAGAGCCTTTTAATATGATCCTATGCCACACCTGCTGATTGTTGATGAAGATACGGTCTGCAGCCAACTGTTACGCGAAGTGGCGCGTGAGGAAGGTCTGAGCAGTGTGGCCGTGACCAGCCTCCGGCAGGCGTCGATACAACTGGCACTGCATCAGCCAGATATTGTCTTTACCGCGCAGCATCTGAGTGATGGATGCGGTTTGAGTCTGCTGGATAGCAGAGATCACTCGGAAGGCATGACGGTCATTTTGATGATGGCGGACCCGAGAGCCGATGCCGTGATCGATGCCTGGCGACTAGGCGCGACCGATTATCTGACCAAGCCACTGGATTTGCATCGAGTCCGGCGATGGCTGCGTGAGCGACCAGTCCTCTCGCCGGACAGTACGGGCTCGGCGGGATCGGTGCGCTTACTGGGCTGCTCGGTGGCCATGCAAATGCTGTCCGAACATATTCGTCGTGTGGCGCCTACCGAGGCCAGTGTGCTCTTGCTGGGTGAAAGCGGTACCGGCAAAGAGCTGGTCGCACAAACCATCCATGCGCAAAGTGCCCGGCGTTGCCAGCCTTTTCTGCCGGTCAATTGCGGTGCAATTTCACCGCAGCTCATCGAAAGCGAAATTTTTGGTCATGAGAAAGGCAGCTTTACCGGAGCCGACCGTCAGCATAAAGGCTATTTCGAACGCGCCTGTGGTGGCACGCTGTTCCTCGACGAGGTCATGGAAATGCCAGTGGACTTGCAAGTCAAGTTGCTGCGGGTGCTGGAAACCGGATCGTTCATGCGCATTGGCAGCAATCAGGAATTGCATACCGATGTGCGTATCATCGCAGCAACCAACCGCGATCCCGACAGTGCGATTGCTGCGGGTCGGCTCCGGCTTGATTTGTTCCATCGGCTCAATGTCTTCCCGCTGCGCATTCCGCCGCTGCGTGAGCGGGGCCAGGATATCGAGCAACTGGCCTACCATTTTCTGGCTGAACTCAATAGCGCCCATGGCACCACCAAAACGCTGCCCGAACAAGCGCTGGGCATCCTGCGCACGCACCAATGGCCGGGTAATGTGCGTGAACTGCGTAACTTCATTCACCGTGCGTATATTTTGTCTGATCAGATCATTGATGCCCAGATACTTGAACCCGCGCAGGCTTCGTCCGATATCAGTGCGCTGACACTGGCCATACCGGTGGGCACTTCACTGGCCGATGTGGATCGCAAGCTGATCTTCGCCACTATGGAATTGTGCGGAGGCGTCAAAAAACGTGCTGCCGATCTGCTGGGTATCAGCCTCAAGACGCTCTATAACCGTCTCGAAGAATATGGCCGCCACGAAAAAAATATGACCGCCCTGCAAACACCCGTTCATCGGGCTGCGTCGATCAATCTGCCGGATTACGATCGGGGTCTGCTGAATTGAGTGTTCATTAAATAATTGTCGTATCAGGGGAAAGAAACCGCCTGTCAGACAGTCCAATTACCGCAGCCGGGTGATCGCCGTAGTCCCGGCCCTGATGTCATGGCAACCGATAAGCTGCAAGGCGATGATGTAATTAATGCCCAATCTGAAAAACTGGGAAGCATTGTGCTCGCGAGCGGTCGCAGCTTATCTGTCGTAGCGCGAGATGATGTCGGCTGCGTCCGGCAAGTCTTTCGCTAGGCGATGCGGCCGGCGCACCGCCGAGCATTCCCATTCGGTTTCGTTGCCGTTATCGATTAGCACCGTGCGGCAGCCGGCGCGCCTTCCTGCTTCTACATCGTCGAGAATGTCGCCCACCATCCAGCACTGAGTCAAATCGAGTGAGTGGCGCCGTGCAGCCTGTATTAGCAAACCGGGCGCGGGCTTGCGACACTGGCAGAGATACGCATACCGGGCCTTCATGCTGTGCAGCCAGTGCGGACAGTAGTAAAAACCGTTGAGTCTCACATCGAAAGCAGCCAGCAGGCTGGCGAGCCGCGCGTGAACCCCCTCGAGTGCTGCTTCATCAAACAGTCCGCGGCCTATGCCGCTCTGATTGGACACGACCAGTAACTGATAGCCCAGCTGCTGCAGCCGCTGTAATGCACTGCCGGCTCCCGGACTCAGTCGTATCTTTGCCGGGTTGGTGTTGAAAGAAAGATTTTCGATCAGGGTGCCGTCTTTATCCAGAAACACCGCGCGTTGAAAAGACGGTGTCATGACCACGAAGTCTCACGCGTGGGTAGCACAATCACTTCGATCGTCATCGGTACGGCCTGATCCTGCAAGCGGGATTGCGGTGAATTTTTCTGTTCTTCCTGCATGCTTTCTCCCGGTTTTATTGCCAAAATTTATTGCTGATTTTCAGCCCTCTGATTGCAGTAGCAATCGGCATACCTGCAGCCACTGGCCTGCAATATCCCCGGCATGTTTAGTGCTTGATGTCAGAGATTGTTTTTTTCGATAAGTCATTCAGGACACAGGAGATCATCATGTGGCGACAGAGTTTTTCGATCGGGATCCTTGCGCTGGCGCTGACAACGGCTGGTTGCGAAGGCTTTGGTAATGTTGGCGGGTCTGCCGTTTCAACGCAGCCCATCGCCAGCAATGTGAATGGAAGTGGCACCATACAGTCGATAGAACAAATACCCCGCCAGCAAGGGCTGGGTCTCGGCACGCTGGCCGGTGCTGCGGTCGGCGGCATTATCGGAAGTCAGATCGGTGGTGGTTCAGGCCAGACGGTTACGACGGCCGCGGGGGCGGCAGGTGGTGCGTATCTGGGTCATGAAATTGAAAAACGTCGGCGTGCAGGTGATCAAATTTACAAAGTCACGATTCGCATGGACGATGGAACGACACAATCTTTTGCACAGGAGGCCGCGCCCACGGTCAGACAGGGTGATCGCGTGATGATTACCAATGGCGTGCTGTCGCCCCTGTAAATACAGATTTTGATGCGAGCCAAATCTGTGAGGGGTTGAACTGTGCTGGCAAACGTAGTGCGGATAATTTCAAGAACCTCTTCATGAACTTCAATTAAGCAAGGAGACCTTCCCATGGCAACCATTCATCTCGAGAGCGGCTCAGGTTTTCCGGGCGGGACCATGATTTCGCAGGACAATATCGTGCGACGCCCCTTGTTTCCCGTCATTCGCTGGGGTGCGGTACTGGCAGGTGTCGCCGTTGGCATCTCGGCACAACTGGTGTTGACTTTGCTGGGTATCGCCAGCGGACTATCGCTCAGCAGTGTTGCGGCTGTCGAAGGGCCAGCTACCGGCGCATTGATCTGGGCCGGACTATCGATGCTGATTGCAGCGCTGATCGGTGCTTATGTCGCCGGACGCATGTCTGGTCTCAAGCGCAAGACGGACGGCGTGCTTCATGGGGTCGTGACCTGGGCAGTAACGACGTTGTTGTTTGTATTTCTTGCGACTTCTGCTGGTGGTTCTCTGCTGTCAGGATTGTTCTCCAGTTTGAATCCGGGTGCGGCTGTGGCACAGAGCGGTGGTGTGGGCGCGCTCATTAATCGTCAAATGGGCATCAATGTCAGCCCTGAGTCAATGCGCACGCTGCAAGAGCATATCGGCGCCGGGCGCCGGGATCAGGCTATCGATTACATGAGCAGCTCGATGGGTGTGAAGCGTGATCGCGCTGCCGGCATCGTCGATCAGGCACTGATTCTGTCCGGTTCGCCCGAGCAGGCTTCTCCGGCCGGGCGTGATGCGGCAAACCGGGCCTTGCAGCAAGCCGGGGCCACTGCATGGATTGCGTTTGGTGCGGTGGCACTGTCGCTGATGCTGAGTTTGCTCGGGGGCGCGATTGGTGCGATGGGGGCGCGGCGAACCACCTGGACGGACGATATGGAAAGCCCGACCGGAGCGCGTACAGAGTCGGAAAAATTATGAACTCGTCACCCCATGCCGCGGTCACAGCGGCATGTAAGTTCAGGCGATCAGAGGCGTCTGGTTTCGAGAACAAATCATGCTGAAGACATCCAACGACGTGAATCAGCTTAACGAGCGCAGCATGAGTAAGCGCTTTACCTGCATGAAAGCAGGTCAGTCTTCAGCGACTGAATTGTTGCGTTCCTGTCCGGTGGTAACGGCCAATGGGCAGGCGATGGGAAGGGTGCGTTCGGTGCTGGTCGATGTGCGCAGCCGTCAGCTGCGCTACGTGATCATCGCACCCAACAACAGCAAAGCTTCCGTGGCCATTCCCTGGCAAGCGCTGTATTTCGATTCGGAACTGGTCAGACTGGTGTATTACACCTTCAGTTGATTCAGTCAGACTTATTCGGGCGATTCTCCAGGCGATACGCCGGTAGCCGCTGCGCAGTCGCCTTTTTTGTATCAGTCCGTTCCCTGACCGATATGGTGCAATGAGATGGTAAAGCTGAACGGACAACGAAGGCGACTGTTGCTTGCTGGCGCCGCGCTGGTGGTCGGTTTCGTGATGAGCGTTGGTTTGCCCGTCTGGATCAACCACAACGCCGCGAACGATAAAGCCAGTCATTGGCAAAAAGCGGTGTACCGTTTCGATACCGACGTTTTGTTTTCTTGTGAAGCGTTTGCGCGTGAAATCGCGCAGCTTCCGTCCCCGAGTGTCGGGGCCCCAGCAGCAGATCAATGGGAACGTATCCCATCGAATCCGCCGCTGGTCAATGTGTTGCCGGATTGTCTGCTGCAGGCGGGATTGATGGCGCTCTAAGCGTTTTTCTTTTTTTTACGCCCCCCCTTTTTTTGATCGACTCAACGGGTGGGCTGCTGGGTTTCCTCTTTGGGTTTGGCAGCATCCTGTACCCGCTCACCACCGCGTTCGACATCTTTGCCGAATCCTCGCATGGTGTTACAGCCGGATACGGCAAGGCTGGCCATCAAGGTGATGGTCAGGCTGATGAAGGTGACTAATTTACGCATGAGGTTTCCTTCCAGAGGTCGAGGTGGGTATGGATGTCGATGGAAATAGGATGCGTCGGAGCCATCGCCAGACCGTGTTCAGTAAGCTGACGGTATTTTCCAGACGCCGGGGATCTCGAAGTAACAGCATCAGCACCGTCGCCATCCCTTTGATTGTGCCGGCGCGCGGCCCGGGTGCGGACGATTTTGCTCGGCTTGCCGGCCGGGACCGCACTCGTCGGATCAAACCCGGCGTCAGCCACACCAGCAGAGCGACGCCGGCCGCGATTTGCAAAGGATGCTCGGACATCCATCGCCCGATCTGCCTACCCGATGATGATGCCGGTCGCCGTGCCGGTGTCTCGTGGGTACGGATCGTGCGGGGATCAGCCGTGTCACCGCGCAGCATCCGACGATACACCTGTCGGCTGGCTTCGATTTGTTCCAGCAGGGCGCGACGTTCTTCTTCCAGCGATGTCCTCATAAGCTCTCCCGAATCAGGGCTACATCGCGTCTGATTTCCTCACGCAGTGTCGTCATCCCGGATACACGTCCTGTACGTCGTCTGACCAGCGCGATGCTTGCGGCAGCCATCACGAGATAAAGCGTCACCACAACCCAGGCAGCGAGGCGCCGGTAATCGCTATCCCAGAAATTCACGATGATGGCGATACCGGTGAAGAGCAGGACAAAGAAAAAAGAGAGCGCCGCGAGCAGATAGCCGGCCAGCTGGACGCCCAGTTCACGACCCTGAAGTTTCATCTCGATACGCAGGAGGGCCAGATAGTCACCCAGTCGTTCCATCGCAAACAAGGAAACCTGTTTCGATTTTTGCAGCGCTTCAAGCATCGGGTTCTCCTGCCGTCAGTTCATCAGGCGGCCTGTCAGTCGCGACGCAAGAGCGCGCCGATCAGCATGCCGACACCAGCGGCCAGCGCAACGGATTGCAACGGCCTCTCCCGTACATAGTCTGCAGTGACATCCCGGCCCTGAGTTAATTGCCGGCCAGCCTGTTCGGCAATACCTTTGGCGGCGTGGCGCATCGAAGAAAAACGCGCGACGATGCGATCGCGGGCTTCGCGCAATTCACTTTCGCTTAAGGTCGATGCATGCAACATGAGCGCATCAAGATCACTTTTCAGATGGGATAACTCGTCGCGCAGACCGGAGGTCTGGCTGCTGCGAGTGCGCATATCGGGACGCACGCTTTGGGTTTCAGTCGAGCTGATCGGTATTTCAGTTTCCATGAGAGCTTCCTTTCCTTTGAAATGCACTGGCAACCCTGCCGATCAGAGCCAGCCAGAGATCTGATCAGCAAGCGATGTGCCAGATCATCTGGCTGCTGATGCCGCCAGCGTCTCTGGGGAGCTGACTTCAGCCTTGGAAAAATTTACGTGTAAGCCATAGCAAATCTGACGCGAGCGATGTCAGCTGTGCTTGATTCTGGCTGACATCCTTGTCAGGAACGCTGAGAAATTTTGACAGCCCTCATGCTAAGATTGGTTCCGTTTCTGCTGCGTTATCTCGACATAGCGCCAGCATTCGCCACCGTTTTAATATTGAAATGAATAACTATAAGGAGAAAATTTTGAAACTCAGGAATCCTGCCCGTGCTCTGGTTGCCGTCTCGGCGCTGACCTCGCTTTTTGCACTGACCGCATGCCAGAAGGCTGACAATGCCGGCAGTAGCAATGATGGCGATACGATCAAGATCGGCTTCATCACCGATATGTCGGGTGTCTATGCCGACGTTGACGGTCCTGCAGGCGCAGAAGCCATCAAGATGGCGATTGCTGATTTCGGCGGCAACGTCAACGGCAAAAAAATCGAATTCGTTTCTGCCGACCACCAGAATAAAGCCGACATCGCCGCTAGCAAAGCGCGCGAATGGTTCGACCAGCAGGGCGTTGACATGCTGATCGGTGGTACCAACTCCGCGACCAGCCTGGCCATGGCCAAGGTGGCTGCAGAAAAGAAAAAGCCTTTCATCGCCATTGGCGCCGGCACATCGCGGCTGACCAATGAAGAATGCACGCCTTACACGATTCATTATGCGTATGACACCGTAGCGGTAGCCCGCGGTACTTCGGGTGCACTGGTGCAGCAAGGACAAAAGGACTGGTTTTTCCTGACGGCCGACTATGTCTTCGGCATGTCCCTGGAAAAAGATGCGGCCTTGGTGGTGAATAAAAGCGGCGGTCGTGTGCTCGGTTCGGTACGTCACCCGCTGGCGGCGTCTGATTTCTCTTCATTCCTGTTGCAGGCTGAAAAATCCAAGGCGCAGGTACTCGGTCTGGCCAATGCCGGTGGCGACACGGTTAATTCCATCAAGGCTGCGGCTGAATTTGGCGTCAATAAAAAAATGAAGCTCGCCGGTCTGCTCATGTTCGTCAATGACGTGCACGCCCTGGGTCTCGAACTCACACAAGGCATGTACCTGACCGATGGCTGGTACTGGGACACCGATGAGGAAACGCGCGCCTGGTCCAAGAAATTCATGGATAAAAACAAGAAAGCGCCTTCCATGCTGCACGCTGCTGATTATTCGGCCACCACGTTCTATCTGAATGCGGTCAAAGCGCTGGGTAACGAAGACGGTGACAAAGTCATGGAGAAGCTGAAATCCACGCCGGTCAATGACTTTTTCGCCAAAAACGGTATCGTCCGTGCCGATGGCCGCATGGTGCATGATATGACCCTGATGCAGGTGAAGTCGCCGGCTGAATCCAAGTATGCGTGGGACTATTACAAGCCCGTTCAGGTGATTCCTGGTGATCAGGCTTTCATGACCAAAGCCGAGACGCAATGCGCGCTCTGGAAATGATCGGTGGTTGAAAAAATCAATGGCGCGGTTTTCCGCGCCATTATTTTTTCAGCGTGTTCCTGAAAAATTCTCTGGTTGATCGAGTCAGCGGTTTTTATTGAATTCACCATACTGCAGGTCACGTCATGAAGAAATTATTGTTTCTGCTACTGATACCCGTACTGGCAAGTGCCGACAATCTCCCCGATGGTTTTGAGGGCTTGCGCTGGGCCCAGCCGCTGGCGGCCTTGCCCCAGGCAAAGAAGCTGGTCGAAACGCCGCTGTATCAATGTTATCGAAGCGGCGAGGGCATAGCCCAGGTCGGCGCGACGAGTGTGTCGAACTTGCGGCTGTGTTTTTCAGACGACCGCTTCTATTTCGTGCAAATGGAATTCGCCGGAGAGAAGGAATTCGCTGCCCTCCTGGACTATGCCAAAAACCAGTGGGGTATCCCCCGGCCCGTCCAGCGCACTGCCGAAACCTATGCGTGGGGTGGTGGCGAGGAAAAAATCTACGTCGAACTTGAATTCAGCAAACTCGATGACCGGGGCACCCTGGCTTATGTCTACCTGCCCATCTTCCGGGAAACGCAGGAAGCCGGTCGTCGGGAGCGCAAGAACGCATCCCAGTAAGCTGCACGCGTAGAGCGTTGCTTATCAGCGCGACATTGTTGCTGCAAGAAAAGTTTCTTCAAGGGAATTTTGATAATTCTCAATGATCTTGCATAATCGAAACAACGGGTGGGTGATCAATACCACCGATGACCGCACCGATTGTTGTCTTCCCTAGTTTTCGATGCTGACCTCTTTTATATTTCCGACCGCCGAATATCGGCGCGCCAACGGCCGGATCGCTTTGATCTGGGCTTTGGCGTGCGCGCTATTGTTGGCTGCGATGTGGGGGGCTGTCACATTCAAAATTCAAAGTGACCAAATTTTATTGATTCAACAGGCTGAGCGAGATGCCTGCGCACGTGCCAAAGCGTATGCCGAGCAGGTACTCCGCAGCGTGGCGCAAATCGATCAGCTCTCGATGTCGATCAAATATCAGCGCGAGCACCGGCCGGGGATGCTGGATCTGGAAGATCAGTTTCGCAAAGGGGTTTATCAGAACGATATTTATCCCGTGCTAGTTGATGCGAAAGGCTATGCAGTGAGCAGCACGCGTAATTTGCCACGCGGTACCTACATGGGCGATCTGGAATTCTTCAAGCGCAATCGCGACCAGCCTCGACCACAACTGCATATTCTCGCTCCGACACAGGGCCGTGGCGGCTTCAGCGATAAGCAGATCATTCGTTTCAGCAGGCGCATTGACAAACCGGACGGCAGCTTCAATGGTGCGGTGTTGATTGCGATTGAGCCCGAGTATCTTGCCGGATTCCACGACGCGTCTTCGATGATGCCAGGGGATTTCGTTGCAGTACATTTTTCGGAGGGGGCCTTGCTTGCTTCAAAAGGGGGTAAAACAGCGACACAGACTTTTTATTCCAGCACTCCCTTGTTCAATGGCGAGGAGGGTAAACGTGATGAATCAGCAGAATTTTTCAGTGACAAGCAATCGCGTCTGGTTGGATGGCAGGTGTTGGAAGGCTATCCCCTGGTAGCCGTTGCTGCACTTAGTAAAGCGAGCGTCCTCGAGCCTTACGCGTCAACGCAACGTACGTACATTGGGATCATCAGCCTATTTAGTCTGCTGTTGGCCGGGGCTTCTTTTGCAGGCGCGCTGAATCAGATTCGCAATGCGGCCCGCAGGCGACATGCAGCTCAGGTGCAAGCCACTTTCCGTCTGGCGGTGGATGGTGCGCGCGAAGGTTTTTATATGGTGAGTCCAACTTACTTTGCTGATGGTGAGCTGAACACCCTGCCTATCGAGGACTGCAATGAACGTGCCGCAGAATTGTCAGGTTATACGCGCAGCGAGCTGGTAGGCAAGTGTTGCGTTGAACTCTACGAAGGTCAGGCGCTGGCGTCGGTGAAAATTTTTTTCCAGCGCGTGCAGGCAGAAAAATTTGTCGAAGATGAATTTTATGTCCCTGAAGGACGCCGCCACAAGAGCGGCTGGTTCCAGCGCCGCGGCGTACTCTCAGGTCAAGATATTGCAGTGACTGTGCGCGATATATCGGATGCCAGGCAGCAGGCACAAGCGCTGGAAATCATGGCAACGACTGATGCCTTAACGGGTTTGCCCAATCGCCACTGGCTCAATAACGCGCTGCCTGGGATGCTGGAGCGTGCCCGTGAGTCCGGTCAAAAACTGGCAGTGCTGGCTATTGATCTGGATGATTTTAAAAAAATCAATGATTCTCTGGGGCACCGAACGGGTGACTTGTTACTGTCTTCGGTCGCCAAGGCCATGCGTCAGGCGCTGCCGGAGCAATATCACCTCGCTCGTGTTGGCGGGGATGAGTTTTTCGGCATTCTTGAAAATCTGACTGATGGCGATGGCAGTACAGAGGCACGCGCGCTGTTGGATGCGATCATGCGATCGGCTGCCGGAACGGTCTGGGAAAAATTTCCACTCGGCGCTTCCCTTGGTATCAGCCTTTATCCTGCGGATGGTGAGGATCTGCAGTCACTGATGCAGGCGGCAGATATTGCGATGTACGAGGCCAAGTTTCAGGGCAAGTCGCAGTATCGACATTACGATGAAAAATATGCGCAAAAAATAAAAGACCGGATACTTCTGGAACGCGAACTTCAGCTGGCGATTCGGAATGATGAGTTCCTAATTTTCTATCAGCCACGCGCAGACGCGCGTACCGGTAACTTTTCTAGTATGGAAGCACTGGTCCGTTGGCAGCATCCGGAGCGTGGTCTGATATCGCCGGCCGAATTCATTAACGTGGCAGAGCAAACCCGTCTTGTGATTCCTCTGGGTGAACTGGTCGTTCGCAAGGTATGTGCGCAGATGGCCGACTGGCAGGCTCAGGGTGTTTCAATGAAATGTGTATCGATCAATGTATCGGCACTGCAATTGGGTGACGATAGCCTGCGCAAAGTGCTGCTCGCCAGCCTCCAACAATACGGTTTGCATTCATCAATGGTGGCGATTGAACTGACTGAATCCCGTATGTTGGACGAAGGCGGTGCTGCCGTCACCGAGTTGCGCAAACTTCGCGAGATGGGTATTCAGTTGCAGATTGATGATTTCGGTACCGGTTATTCATCACTGTCCCAGCTCCAGAGCCTGAGCATTGATGTGCTAAAAATTGATCAGTCTTTTGTCCGAAAGCTCGGCAAGGATTATCAAAGCGAGGCGCTGTGCCAAACTATTGTGTCGATTGGACGCAGCCTGCATATCGTCATCGTTGCTGAGGGGGTGGAAACGCCGCAGCAGCTGGAAAAACTACAGCAAATGGGCTGCGACGAAGTGCAGGGTTATCTGCTGTCCAAGCCGGTACCGGCAGAGGCAATACCGGCGCTCACCAGCCGGAAATTTTTCTGAGCGTCTTTAAAAAAGCGCTTTGAGTTTTTCAGCGTCCGGCCGGTGAATCACGCCTTTTTCGGTAATCAGCGCAGTGACCAGTTCAGCCGGCGTGACATCAAATGAAGGATTCCTGACCTTCACACCCGTTGCCGCCCATTGACAATCGCGAAAGCCAGTGACTTCTAGCGGCGAGCGTTCTTCAATCGGAATATCGGCGCCCGAGGCGATGTTCAGATCAATCGTTGACAGCGGACAGGCGACATAAAACGGTATGCCGTGCCGGTGCGCAAGCACCGCCACCATGTAGGTGCCGATTTTGTTAGCGACATCGCCATTTGCCGCCACGCGGTCGGTGCCCACAATCACGGCATCGATCTCACCCTGCGCCATCAGATGACCTGCCATATTGTCGGTAATGAGGGTGACGGGAATATTTTCCTGCACCATTTCCCAGGCGGTCAGCCGAGCGCCTTGCAGGAAGGGCCGAGTTTCGTTGGCGATCACGCTGACGCGCTTGCCGGCATCACGCGCCGAACGAATCACGCCCAAGGCAGTGCCGTGGCCGGCTGTTGCCAGCGCACCCGCATTGCAGTGTGTCATGATGCGCGCGCCGTCGGCAATGCGTTCCGCACCATGCCGACCCATGGCGCGGTTGATTTCCACATCGTCGTGATGAATGGTCTTTGCCTCCTGCAGCAAAGCAGACGACAAGGCTGCCGTATCTGACGCGCGCTGCGCTTGCCAGTGCGCGTGCATACGGTTCAGCGCCCAGAACAGATTGACGGCGGTGGGACGACTGGCCGCGAGCACCTCAAACCCCTGTTGCAGTTGGCGTTCAAATTCTTCCAGCGGCAGTTCGTTCCGCTGATGCAGCGCATGCAGTCGCAGCGACTCCAGTGCCACGCCATAGGCTGCTGCCACACCAATCGCCGGTGCGCCGCGCACGACCATCGTGCGGATACCTTCGGCCACACTGGCGGCGCTGTCATAGGACAGGTACTCAAAGACGGCAGGCAAGCGGGTTTGGTCGATCATTTCCAGCCATTGTCTGCCTGCGTCACTCACCCAGCGCAGGGTGACGACGGCTTGAGTGCCTGCTGTTTGCATCATGCTAAGCGACCTCCTATGTTTCATTTTCAAAATTATTTGATGAACAACGATGAACGACGCTGGATCCCGGCCTGCGCCGGGATGACGTTAGAAAGGCTGCTGGCTCCAGCACTGTTACCCCGGCCTGCGCCGGGATGACGTTAGAAAGGCTGCTGGCTCCAGCACTGTTACCC